>QHTW01000221.1:22878-23482 GCA_003220955.1 Gemmatimonadota bacterium
TCGGGCTCGACGTGGATATCGCTCGCCCGTGACAGGATGCCTTCCGAGATGATCATGTCCACGAGACGGACGACCGGCTTCTGACTGGCGTCCGCCTCGGAGACGTTGAGCTCCTCGGGCGGCGCATCATTGAGCGTCGTCACTACTTCCCGGTCGCCCATTCCCTCGAGCAGCTTGTCGATCGCTTTGTCCGCCCTGTACATCTCGTCGAGCTTCTCACTGATCTTGGAAGGCGCGAGTAGGAACAGCCGGATCTCCCGCGCGGTCGCGAACGCCAGCGCCTTTTCCGCGTCGAGATCGAAGGGGTTGGCGGTCCCCAGCTCAAGGTAGGAATCGGTCAGCCGCAGCGGCAACACGCGATAGCGGCGCGCGAGCTGCTCGGGGACGCCGTTTCGCGCCGTGTGATCGATTTTGCTGACGTCCGCGACCTTCAGCCGGAAGCGATGCGACAGCCTATCGATGATTTGGGCATCCGTCGCGATCTTTTCGGCGACCAGGCATTCCCACAACGTCCGGCCGGACTCCGCCTTCCCCCGCAGCTCCTGAAGACGCTCGGGGGTCAGGCCCTCGAGAGATTGGGCCAACCACTCGTCTGGGAATGCGG
>QHTW01000221.1:23547-23893 GCA_003220955.1 Gemmatimonadota bacterium
ATCGCGGGTCACGTCGAAGGCGACATGCAGCTGACGACTCTGCACGCCGTAACCTGCTTCGAGGCGAAACAGACCCAGCCATTCAGCGCCGAGACCCAAGGTCACGCGGGTGCCGGGGGGCGTCGCCTGCCACGGCGTGAACGGCAGAGCCTCCGCCGTCCAGCCCAGCGCCGTGTAGGGCGCCAGCGTGACCGTTCCGGGTGTGCGCGCCGGCCCCGCGCGCAGCCGAAAAAACGGGACGGGCGTGCGCCACTCGATGTGCACCAGCGCGGCGCGCCGTCCACCCCACTCGCGGAACGCGTCGCCCAACAGCGTCCCGCGTCCGCCCAGCACGAAGGCGCGATGC
>QHTW01000222.1:0-6693 GCA_003220955.1 Gemmatimonadota bacterium
CTGCAGGTGGTTCTCGTCGCGCAGGCCGAGCTCGCGGATGCGCGCCTGCGCGAGCGCGCTCGTCTTCCATTGATCTTTGACCGCCTCATCGCCGCCGGTGTGGATCCAGTGACTGGGGAACAGCGTCAGCACCTCGGTCAACACATCCTGCATGAAATGGATGGCCGAGTCGGAAGGATTCAGGATATTGGCGTCGACGCCCCAGTGCGTGAGGACCTCGAGCTGCTGCCCGGTGTTGCCGAGCCAGGGATAGGCCGCGATGGCGGCCTGCGAATGCCCAGGCATCTCGATTTCCGGCACGACGGTGATGAAGCGCGCCTGCGCGTACGCGACGATCTCGCGCACGTCGTCCTGCGTGTAGAACCCGCCGTGCCGAATGTTGTCGTAGACCCATTGCGTCGTGTCGCGATAGGCGTGCTGCACTCCGACGAGCGACTGGCGGCGCCACGCCCCAATCGACGTGAGCAGCGGATACTTCGTGATCTCGATCCGCCAGCCCTGATCGTCGGTGAGGTGCCAGTGGAAGCGGTTCAGCTTATGCAGCGCGAGGAGATCGATGTACTTCCTGACAAATTCCTTGGGCATGAACGAGCGCGATACGTCGAGGTGCGCGCCGCGCCACGAAAATCGCGGCCAGTCCTCGATCTCAACGGCCGGCACGACCCAGGAGACGCCCGCCACGGGAGCGGCGCGAAAGATGTCCGGCGGCAAGAGCTGCCGCAGCGTTTCGACCGCGTAGAACGCGCCCGCGGGCCGGCATGCGCGAATCGTGATCCGGGCCGGCGTCACCGACAGCTGGTACCCCTCTTCGCCGAGCCGCGCCAGCGTCGGATCGATGCGGATTGAAATCGGCTGCCCTCCTGCCGCGGGCGCTGCGCTCACAGCCAGCCGATACCCGGTCGCCGGTCGTATCCAATCGGCCAGCTGATACCCGATGTCGCGCGTGGCGCGATCTGTGACGATCGCGGTGCGCGCGGTGAGCTCGAAGGTTCCGGCACGGCGCGTCAGGTGGACGGGTTGTGGGATGACCGAGAGCGCCGTGTCCTGGACACCGGCGACGAGTGCGACGCACGCCAGAAGGGTGATCATGGCGCGTATGATATCGCTCGCCGAGATGTTCAGCGACCCGTATTTTACCGGGCATGAAACGACGCGACTTCATCCAGACGATGGGCGCGGCAGCCGCCGGTGGCGTCCTTGCCCGCTCACCATGGAGCCCGGCGAAGAAGCTGGATCGCATCGGGCTCGAGACCTACGCCGTCCGGCACGCGATGGCGGAAAATCCGGAGCGCACCCTCGCAGCGGTGCGGGCCATCGGCTACAGCGACGTCGAGCTGCTGTGGTCGTTCAATCTCTTCGGTCGCACGCCCGCGCAGGTGGCCGCGACGCTCAAGAACGAAGGACTGCGCGCCCCGTCGTGTCACATGTCGGCCGACACGATCTTCGTCGGATGGGAGCGCAGCCTCGAGATCGCGAAGGTGCTCGGTCACGAGTACCTGGTCGTGCCCGACTTCGAGGACTGGACCAAGCGAACCCTCGACGACTGGCGGGAGTGGGCCGATCGCTTCAACGCCGCGGGAGCGGTCGCGCGGCGGGCGGGCATCTGGCTCGCCTTCCACAACGAGGCCTATCACCAGAAGCCGATCGACGGCCAGATCCCCTTCGATGTGTTCATCAGTCGGCTCGATCCGTCCGTCACGCGACTCCAGCTCGACGTCGGCAACATGCTGATCGGCGGCGGCGACCCGATGCAGTATTTGCAGAAGTACCCCGACCGCTTCTGGCTCTTCCATCTGAAGGACGCGGTGCCCGATCGCTCCCACGACACGGGATTGGGGAAGGGCTTCTTCGATTTCAAGAAGTTCCTGGCGGCCGTGCCGGCGCTCGAGCAGAAGCCGGCATACGTCGAGCAGGAGAGCGCCAAGGATGCGGCGGGCGATCTGGCGGACGCGCGCGCGAACTTCGAATACCTGCACGCCCTGGAGTTCTGAGACAGAGAGAAGAACGGTGATGATTCCTCTGCTCTTCGCGGCTCTCGTGGTGCAGGATACCACGATCCGGAGCTTCTTGAAGACGGTCGACATCGCCACGGGAACGATCGCGACCGTCTACGGCGCCGACCGTCGTTTCGAAGCCCCCAATTGGTCGCGCGATGGACGCTTCTTCCTGATCAACAGTCAGGGCCGGCTCTATCGGCTCCCCGTCGGTGGGAGCCAGCTCGAGGACGTCCGGATCGACTTCGCTACTCCCCGGATCAACAACGATCACGGGATCTCGCCGGACGGCAAATGGCTCGTCCTGAGCCACGAGCCCACCGAGGACTGGCTGACGTCGAGCGTGTACCTGGTGCCGATCGGCGGCGGCACACCGAAGCGGGTTACTACGAAGGCGCCCAGCTTTTGGCACGGTTGGTCGCCGGACGGGAAAACGCTCGCCTTCGTCGGCCGGCGTGACGGCGAGTTCGACATCTACACGATTCCCGTGACGGGCGGCGACGAACGCCGCATCACGACGTGTAAGGGGCTCGACGACGGACCCGACTATTCCCCTGACGGCGCTTTCATCTACTACAACTCGTTTTGCAGTGGTCGCATGCAGATCTGGCGCATGCGGCCCGACGGGAGCCAACCCGAGCAGCTGACCAATGACGCGTATGCCAACTGGTTTCCCCATCCCTCGCCCGACGGGCGCTGGATCGTGTACCTCTCGTTCCTCGAGGACCAGGGCCAGGATCATCCGTTCGGGAGGCAGGTGAAGCTGCGGCTGATGGATTTGCGCGATCGCTCGGTGCGCGATCTCACGCCGGAGTTCTTCGGGGGGCAGGGGACGATCAATGTTCCAAGCTGGTCACCCGATAGCCGCCGCGTGGCGTTTGTTTCGTACGAAAGGCATGTTACCGAACCGCCGCATTAATAAGGAAAGCGCAATGACCGTGATTCGATTCAGAGCGTCCCAGGACCAGGAAGTCGACCTGGGCCGGACGTACGACGCCGTCGTTGTGGGATCCGGCGCGGCGGGCGGCATGGCCGCTCACGTGCTCACGTCGCAGGGGATGAAGGTGCTGCTGCTCGAAGCGGGGAAGAAAATCCCGATCGAGCAGGAGCTGCGCTCGATGGAGTGGCCGTACGACCATCCGCGCCGCGGCGAAGCGCCGCCCGGCTATCACGCCATCCGGTTCAACGAGTACAACGTGCGGCAACCGCCGTATGCGACGAAATCGGCATTCAAGCACGTGTTCTCGTACGTGGGGGGCTGGGGTGGTTCGGACTACGTCAAGAACATTCTGGTTGACGAGAAGGACCACCCCTACACCGGGACTCGCTACGCGTGGGTGCGCGCCCGACTGCTGGGCGGCAAGACGAACATCTGGGGCCGCCTCGCGCTCCGCCTCTCCGATTACGACTTCAAGGGGAAGACGCACGACGGTTACGGCGAAGATTGGCCGATCTCCTATGCGGATATCGAGCCGTACTACGACAAGGTCGACCTGTACCTCGGCATCTCCGGCCACAGGGAGAACTTGCCGCATCTGCCCGACAGCCTGTTCCAGCGCCCCAACAAGCTGACCGCGGCCGAAGTGACCTTGCGCAAAAGTCTCGCGACCATGGGGCGCACGCTGACGCCGTATCGCGCCGGGGTGACGACGGACGGCGTGAAGAACCGTTACCGCAGCAAGTGCTTCGGACGTGGCGCGTGCGGCCGGCGTCCGGGGGGATGCGACATTCACGCCGCGTTCGACTCCCCGACGGGTCTGATCTATCCCGCGATGGACACCGGCAATCTCACGCTGCGGACCAACTCGGTCGCGCACGAGGTGCTGGTGGACCCGAGCACGGGGAAGGCGCGGGGGATTTCGTTCGTCGATGCGCAGAACCACAAGACGTACGAAGCGAAGGCCAAGGTGGTGATCCTGGCGGCGTCGACGCTGGAGAGCGCCAGGTTGTTGTTGTTGTCGAAGTCCAGACAATATCCGAACGGCATCGGCAACTCGAGCGGCCACGTCGGTCACAACTTCTGCGAGCACGTGATGGGCCCGGGAGTGACGGGCCTGGTCAAGGAGCTCGTCGGCGCGGAGCCCACGCTGGACGACGGCAAGCCGGGCGGCTTCTACGTGCCGCGGTTCCGCAATCTGCAGGACAAGCAGCCGGGCTTCATTCGCGGCTACGGCTTCGAAGGCGGGGCCGGCTTTTCGATCTTCCCCGACAGCGCGTGGAACACTCCCGGGTTTGGCGGCCAGTTCAAGAAATCCGTGCGCGACCACGCCGGCGCCTTCATTAGTATGGGCGGTTTCGGCGAGGTGCTGGCCCGCTACGAGAACTACATGGACCTCGATCCCGCCGTGAAAGACGCGTGGGGGATCCCGGTGTTGCGCTTCCACTATCAGTTCAGCGACAATGAGAAAAAGATGTGCGAGGACATGGCGAACGCCGGCAAGGAGATGTTCGAGGCGGCGGGCATCGAAGTCGTCGGCGTGGACAAGAACATCCTGACCGAAGGCTGGTCGATCCACGAGCTCGGCACCGCGCGGATGGGCACCGATCCCAAGACGTCGGTGCTGAACCAGTTCCAGCAGTCACACGACGTCAAGAATCTGTTCGTCGTGGACGGCTCGAGTCACGTGAGCGCGTCGTGCCAGAACCCGACGTGGACGATCATGGCGCTGGCCTGGCGCTCGTGCGAGCATCTGGCGGACGAATTCAAGCGGGGGAACCTGTGAAGATTTCGCGTCGCGACATGATCCAGCAGACGGCGGCGACGGCCGCCGCGGCGTTGGCACTGGCGAAAGGTGTTCCTGGTTCCGGGCTCCAGGCTCCTAAGCCCAAGTTCTTTACCCCCGCCGAATTCGCGCTGGTCGATGAGATGAGCGACATGATCATCCCGACCGATGCGCAGTCGGGCGGCGCGCGCGCCGCGGGGGTGGCGGCGTTCATCGACGGTCGCCTCGCGGAGGCGTTCGCGAAGGACGAGCCGCAGCGGTGGCGCGCGGGAATCCAGGCGGTGGAAGCGCTGTCGCAGGAGATGCATACCAAGACCTTCATGGGATCCACGCCCGAGCAGCGGCTCGCGTTGCTCACGCGCCTCGCCGCCGCGGAGTCGGACCCGAAAACCCCCGCCGAGAAATTCTTCGGGCAGATCAAAGGCGCCACGATTCGGACGTACTACACCTCGAAGATCGGGATTCATGACGACCAGCGGTACAAAGGCAACGTCATTCAGCCGGGAGACTACGCGGGCTACGATGCCACATGAGGCAACGGAGCTCCACACGCCACGGCTCACGTTGGTCGCGCACACCCCGGAGCAGCTGCTGGCGCTGATCGAGCATCCCGAGCGCTTTGAGGAGGTCGCCGCCCTCACCCCCGCGGATGGACTGCGGGGGTTTTACGTTTCGGGAGAGGTCTCGCCGCACTGGCTCGACGCGCTGCGCGCCTCCGTGGGGCAGGGACCCAACCCGTGGCGCCATGGCTTCTGGGTCGTCGAGAAGGAAACCGGTCACATCGTCGGTGGAGCGGGGTTCAAGGGGGCTCCCGACGCCGCAGGGATGGTCGAGATTGCCTACGGGGTCGTCCCGTCTCGCGAAGGCCGGGGATACGCCACGGAGGCGGCGCGCGCGCTGATTCACTTCGCCGCGAAGGACGCGCGCGTGCGCCTGATCCGCGCGCACACCCGCCCGGAAGCGAATGCGTCGACTCGAGTCCTCAAGAAATGCGGCTTCCTGCAGGTCGGTGAGGTCGTCGATCCCGAGGACGGACCGGTCTAGCGGTGGGAACGGAGCCCGCAGCATATTCAGGCCCCATGAGGGAAACCGTAGTGACCGGCACGGGCCAGGCGGTCTTCGTTCCAGGGGAGTGGCGCTCGCTCGCGGCGTGTCTCGGCTTGTCGCCGCGCGAATGCGGCATCGTGCGCGCCGTGTTCGACGGCAATTCGGAGAAGGACGCCGCCGAACGGCTCGGTCTGTCGCCTCACACCGTACACACCTACCTGTGGCGCATCTACCGCAAACTGCACGTGCAGAGTCGTGAAGAGCTGTTGGTGCGCGTCTTCGCCGAATTCCGTACCCTCCCGAAACGTCCCGGCAACGGGGGCCCGCGCAAACGGCCGGAAGGCAGACACCGCCCGTTGTAGGCTGATCGGGTGACCCGAAGTAGGGGTCTTGTCGATCACAGTAGCAGGGATATGGTTGCGATTGTTACACGTTCGACACCGTTTCGACAACGGGGGGCAGCCGTCTATGTATCTATCACGAGCGATCGCTATCGCCGGCTTGGTGACGTTTGCCAACTCGTCGACGCTCGTGTTTGCGCAAACCGCCCATCCTGCCCCTCCATCCGCAGTTTCGCTGATCATCCGCACCGACGACATCGGCATGAGTCACAGCGTGAACATGGCCATGCAGAAGCTCGTCTCGACCGGCATGCCGATTTCGGTGTCGGTGTTGTTCGCGTGCCCGTGGTATCAGGAAGCGGTGGACATCTTGAAGCAGCATCCGAACGTCGCCGTCGGGATCCATCTGGCGTTGAACTCGGAATGGAAGAATTATCGCTGGGGTCCCGTTGCCGGCAGCACCGCCGTTCCGTCGTTGGTCGATGCGAACGGCTTCTTCTTTCCCTCCTCCGAAGCGCTACACCAACACAATCCCAGCGTCGCCGAAGTCGAGAAAGAGCTGCGGGCCCAGATCGAGCGCGCGCTGCG
>QHTW01000222.1:6903-16833 GCA_003220955.1 Gemmatimonadota bacterium
GGGGTGGTGACGCACGTCGGCATCGACGACGCGGAGCTCGGGGCGTTGCTCGACATGAATACCGACGACCCCCTGCCCGACATGAGCAAGAACCGTCAGGGTGAGCTGACGGCGTTGACCTCACCGCGATTCAGCGCGGCCCTCAAGGCGCGCAACGTCGTGCTGCTGACATATCGAGATGTGATCGCCCGGGAAGGTTTGCAGTCCATGCGGAGACCCGTGGAATGAAGGAGGCGGAGGGCTTCATGGAAAAGAAAATCATTAGAGCTTTCGCGGCAGTGAGCATGGGGCTGGTGCTCGCAGTGACGATCTGCAGCACCGCCCTGGCGCAGGAGGCGCAAGTCTCCGGCACCGTCACCTCATCCACCGGCGAGCGCCTGCCCGGCGTCACGGTGCAGGTGCGTGGGGCGACGGCCACCACCACCACCGACGCCAACGGCCGGTACACCATCGCGGCTCCCAACGACGGCGTGCTGCTGTTCGCGCTGATCGGCTACAGGGGCGCGGCCCGGACGATTGGCGGCCGGAGCAGCATCGACATCGCGCTCGAATCGGCCATCGCGGTGCTGGACCCGGTCATCGTGACCGGCTATACCGCCCAGCGGCGCGCCGACATCACCGGCGCCGTCGGCAGCGTGAACGTCGAGAGCGCGCAGGAGCAGACCTCGACCAGCGTGCTGCAGCGCCTGGATGGGCGCGTCGCCGGCGTGACCGTCGACAACAGCGGCTCGCCGGGCTCGCGGACCACCGTGCGCATCCGCGGGGTCAGCTCGTTCCAGAACAACGATCCACTGTACATCGTGGACGGCACACCGGTGCAGGACACGTATCTGAACTGGCTGAACCCGAATGAGATTGGGTCCATCCAGGTCCTCAAGGATGCGTCCGCGGCGTCGATTTACGGCTCGCGTGCGAGCAACGGCGTCGTCATCATCGAGACCAAGAAGGGCCGGCCCGGACAACGGCAGGTCACATTGGACGTCAGAACCGGCGTGGCCACGCCCTTCCGCGGCATGGACGACATCCTCGAGACGAACTCGCTCAACTACTTCCAGGTCGTCAAGACGGCCTACCTCAACGCCGGCCTTGCCGTGCCGCGGAACATCTACGGCAACGACGCTGCCGGGAATAACCCAAGCGTTCCACCGTTCATCTGGCCGAACAACTGCGGCCCGGCAGGGGCGAACGCCGTCTGCTCGAACGTGGACGTGAGCACCTATCGGTATCCCGATAATCTCATCATGCCGGGCAGCGCCGGGACCAACTGGTGGAAGGCGGTCTTCGGGTCCGGCCAATTCCGCGATGCGAACCTCGCGCTCTCGGGCGGCAGCGACGACAACGCGTATCACGTTTCCTTCAACTTCCTCGATCAGGAAGGCACTGCGGCGTTCAACCGGCTGCAGCGCGGCGGCGTGCGGGTCAATACCACGTTCAATGTTGGTCGCACGCAGGTCGGGGAGAACGTGTCGGTGTCGCGTGAGCGGAAGTACGGCGGGTTGGACGACGACGCCATCGGCGAAAACAACATCATCGGCAAGAACATCATGCAGCAGCCCGTCGTGCCGATCTATGACGTCGCCGGCTACTTCGCCTCCGGCAAGGCGGTGGGCCTGAGCAACCTGACCAATCCACTGAAGATTGCGGCGTCGGGTAAGGACGATATCAACACGAACGACCGCATCTTCGGGAACGTGTTCGCAGGCTATGACGCGACCCGCGCCTTGTCGCTCAAGACCCGCTTCGGCTTCAATCTTGGACAGGGGTCGTTCCACGGATACAGCCCCACGACGCCGGAAAACTCCGAAGTCACCGACGTGAACGGGATCAACGAGAACTACAACCTGTTCACCGAGTGGACGTGGAGCAACACGCTCAACTATTCGCGGACGATGAACCAGCACAACGTGACGGTGCTGCTCGGCCAGGAGGCCAGCAAGAGCACCAACCGCTTCGAGTCGGGCAGCTGCGCCAAGCTGCTCAACACGAGCATCGACTCGCGGTATATCCAGGACGCGCTGTGTGATCCGACGACCAAGAACGTCACTAGCAGCGGCGGGCGGTCCGCGCTCTTGTCCTACTTCGGCAAGGCCGACTACAACTACGGTGAGCGGTACTATCTCAGCTTCACGGTGCGCCGCGACGGGTCGTCCCGCTTCGGACCGACCAATCGCTGGGGCACGTTCCCGGCGGTGGGCGCGGGCTGGCGGCTCACCCGCGAGTCCTTCTTCCAGCACACCCCGTTCTCGAACGCCATGCTGCGGTTCGGCTATGGCGTGACCGGGAACCAGCAGATTCCCGCGGGACGCATCGTCAGCCAGTTCGGTGGCGATCGTGGCGACACGTTCTACGACATCGGCGGGACCAGCACGACCATCAAACCGGGGTTCAAGCAGACCGCGATCGGGAATACGCTACTCAAGTGGGAAGAGCAGCGCTCGATGAACGTCGGGCTGGATCTCGAATTCCTGCAGGGCCGGGGCACGTTCAGCGCCGACTGGTATCGCCGGAACACGAACAACCTGTTGTTCGACCCCCGGACACCGGCGACCGCCGGCTCCGCGGCCCCGCCGATCATCAACATCGGCAAGATGCGCAATACCGGCATCGACTTCTCGCTCGGCTATCACAACACGATCGGCACGGGGACGCTGTGGAGCGTAACGTTCAACGGCAGCCACTATAAGAACAAGATTCTCCAGATCGACAACCTGGGGACGCAGTCGTTCACCGGACCCATCTCGCTGCGTGAGCAGAACCCCGTGATCAACATGATCGGGAATCCGATCGGCGCGTTCTACGGTCTCGTCGCGGAAGGCTATTACAAGGATTCCGCCGACGCGGCACCGTTCTGGAATGACGGCGCGCGCCCCGGTCGTATCAAGTTCAAGGACTTGAATGGTGACGGCACGATCAGCGGCGCCGACCGGACGATCATCGGCAGCCCGCATCCCGACTTCACCGGCGGGCTCGATCTCGCCGTGCGGCGCGGTTCGTGGGAGGTCAGTGCCACCGTCTTCGGGACGTTCGGCAACAAGATCTTCAATGCGCAGAAGTACTGGTACGTGTTCCGCTATTTCGATACCAACGTCCGCTCGGACCTGCTGGCCAACGCAGTGGTGCTCGACGGCCCATGCGCGCCGGGCGCAGGCAGCAGCTACCCCTGTCCGGGCAAAGTGACGAATCCTGATGCCAAGTATCCCCGGGTGGACGTGAGCGACGTGTTCAGCCGTCAGTTCTCGAGCTACTGGGTCGAGGACGGTTCGTACGTGCGGCTCCGCACGCTGCAGGTCAGCTACAGCCTGCCGCCCGCGATCGTCCGCTGGATTCCGGCCGCACGCGTGTATCTGCAGGCCGAGAATCTGTTGACGTTCACCGGATACTCGGGGCTCGATCCCGCCCTGCCGACGTGGAGCACGTTCGGCGCGGCCGGCGACACCCGCGATCAGTTCCGCGGGGTCGACGAGGGGTCGTACCCCACGAATCGCACGATCACGATCGGTATCTCGACCACATTCTAGCGGCCACGTGCTAGCGACTCGTCTTTTATTCAAGGGACGCAAGACGATGACAATGAGAAAATGGAATCGACTGCTGTACGGGATCGCCGGAGTGCTTGTCGCTGCCGGGGTCGCGTACGCCTGTAACAACTTCCTGGACACGCCCCCGCAGGGGACGGTCGACCAGTCGTCGCTGGAGACGAAATCCGGCGTCGAAGGTTCGCTCATCGCCGCCTACCGCTCGCTGGACTGCAGCAGCAGCTCCGCCGGCTCGTGGGGGTGTGCGGCGAGCAACTGGGTCTGGGGAAGCGTCCCCAGCGGCGACGCCCACAAGGGCTCCAACGCTGGCGACCAACAGCCCATCAACGACATCGAGACGTACCAGTGGAACGTGGGCGAGGCCGAGGGCTACCTGAACCAGAAATGGTCGCAGGTCTACGAAGGCGTGTTCCGCGCCAATTCGACGATCCGGCTGCTCAACCTCGTCGTCGCGGAAAAGCCGACCGAGATCGCGAAGGCGGATCAAGACGGGATCCGCGGGGAGGCGCTCTTCCTCCGGGCACACTATCACTTCGAAGCCTTCCGGATGTGGGGCAACGTACCGTATTACACGGAAGCCGACTCGACGCCGGTTGCGCAGGGCGGCTACCGCAAGGCGAACGATCTGACGCAGGCGCAGATCATCGCCAACATCATCGCCGACCTGAATCAGGCGGCTACGCTCCTTCCCGCCACGCCCCGCAACGGCGAAAAGGGTCGGGTGACCAAGTGGGCGGCGCTGGCGTACAAAGGTCGCGTGCAGGTGTACGGCGCGGCGATCACGCCGGCGTTGTGGGACTCGGCTCTCGTGACGTTCCGCGGCGTGATCAACTCGGGCGTGTACGCGCTGGAGACGAGCTTCGATCACGTCTGGACCGGATTCCAGGCGTTCAAGGATGGCAAGGAGACGATCCTTGCGTTCCAGGCGTCGGTGCGCGACGGCGAACCCAGCGGCTGGAACTCGAACTGGGGCGAACGGCTGAACTTCCCCCACTCGGGGAGCCACTTCGGGTGTTGCGGGTTCCACCAGCCGTCGCAAAACCTGGTGAACTTCTACCAGGTGGACGCGAACGGCCTGCCGCTGGCCGTGTCAAGTCCTACCACCTGGAATACGCTCGACACGAGCTTCGCGGGCGGCATGCTCACGCCCGTCGATCCGCGGCTCGACTGGACCGTTGGCCGGGATAAAGTGCCGTACAAGGACTGGACGCTCCACAACCGGTCGTGGATCCGCGACTTTCTGTACAGCGGACCGTACAGTCCGAAGAAGAACGTGCACGAGCAGGCGGCGAACGCCGAGAACAACGTCGGCTGGCAGGCGACGCAGACCAACGATGTGAACATCCACATCTTCCGCTACGCCGACCTGCTGTTGCTGGACGCCGAGGCGCAGATTCACGGCACGATCGGGTTGCTCGATAGTGCGCGGATTTACGTGAATCTAGTCCGCGCGCGCGCCGGAAAAGTCGCGCAGGGCTGCGGGGCACCCAACGATTCGTTGGTCAAGGCGGTGTGGCCAACGTGCGCCACCGACGCGACCATTAAGGCCATGGCGCTGCCAATGAACCAGGGCCTGACCGTGGACTCACTGGCGACGCCCTGGGCATTCTACAAGATCGGTATGTACACGACGCCATTTACAACCGTCGCGCAGGCAGACCAGGCCGTGCGGTATGAGCGGCGGCTCGAGCTGGCCATGGAAGGCCAGCGGTTCTTCGATATACGGCGGTGGGGCATCGCGGATACGGTGATCTCGAACTATCTCGCCAAAGAGAAGCCGCGGCTCACTTCTCTCGGCTCGACGGCGGCGTTCACGCTGCCGAAATACGGGCTCTATCCGATCCCGCAGGACCAGATCGATTTGAGCCAGGGCAGTCTCAAGCAGAATACGGGCTGGTAAGCGGCAGCTAACGCCGCCGAATCGTAAACGCCTGCAGGGAGTCAGCCGTGTTCGCTACGAGCACGGCGCTCCCTGCAGGCGTTTTGATGAGCGCTAGGCCGGCCACCTCACGCGGCGCCAGGAATCCGCTCTCAACCGGAGCGACGGGGGTGAAGTGCCCTCGACCATCTCCCTTCAGCCACAGCCCGTTGCCGGCGTCGGCCGGCGTCGTGTTGGGTTCCGTACTGAAGAGGTTTCCCGCCACCACCACGTCGAGATTCCCATCGCCATCGACGTCGTACACGACGATGCCGCGAATCGGTGAGATCTGCGCCAGGTTGGGCAGTGGAACGGCGGTGAACGTGCCGTTGCCGTTGTTCTGCAGGTAGAGACTCGCAAACGTATCCGTCTCATAGTGCAGTGCCCGCCCTAGTTCGGCGGAGCCGAAGAGCTGCTGCACCGATGCGTTGGCAAACCCCGCGTAGGTCGGGAATCGCAGCGCCAGGGGATAGATCACCGGTCCCAGTTTGGCGCGACCGAAGAACGGTACTTCTGTTCCGCCGCTGTCTCGCGTCAGCACGATATCGGTGTTGCGATCGCCGCTGAAATCGCCCGCGTAGACCCCGAAGCGGCTCGTGGGTGAGGTCGTGTAGTAAAAGTTCAGTCCCTGATTGCCGGCGATGAGATCGGGCCGCCCGTCGCGGTTAAAGTCCCCAACGGCAAGGCTCCACCACCACCCGCGTGTCGCCCCAAGCCCGACGGACGCGGTGACATTGCGAAATTGCGTGCCGTCATTGCGGAAGAATTGCAGTGGCATCCACTCGCCGGCGGTCACAAGGTCCAGGCGGCCGTCCCCGTCGAAGTCGACCCAGACCGCCGCGGTGACCATGCCGAACGGCTGCGCCAGCTCCGGGGCAACCTGCGCGGTGACGTCGGTGAAATGGCCGCCGTCGTTTCGGAGGATGTAGCTTCGGGCCGGGAACGGATAGTCGCGCGGCGTGAGCCGCCCGCCCACGAACAGGTCGAGCCGGCCGTCGCCGTTGAAATCACCGGCGGCGATGCTCGATGTGCAGGTCAGCATCGCCGGCATCGCGGCGGTGTCGCGTACGAAGCGCCCGCCGCCCTGATTGATGTAGAGCCGATCCTGCAGCAGCCGCGACACCGGCGCCCGTGCGTAACCGCAGCTCGCGACGTAGAGGTCTGGACGCCCGTCGCCGTTGGCATCGAAGAACAGCACGCCCCAGTCGTCGTAGTCTTTGTCGGCCAGCCACGGCTGGTTCTGGGTCGATTCGACGAAGCTGCCGTTCTTGCGCTGAATGAACAATCGACCCGGAACGCCCGCACCGCCGCCAATGAAGACATCGTCGAGACCGTCGCCGTTGACGTCCGCGACCGCGATGGGAGGACCCTGCCGAGAAAGCTCGTACGGCAGCAGCGCCTGCACGTCGTAGTCGAAGGAGACGGGCTCGGGCTGTTTGTAGGGGAGGATATGGGTGGGCTGAAACGGGCGGCGGCGGGCGGCGAAGGGCGGCGAAGGGCGGCGAGCATCCCTCGAGGCCTCGCGCTGGCGCACAGTCAGCAAACGATCGACGGCCAGGCCGGTCAGCACCTGCGACCGACGGTCCGGCCAGATGACCTCCAGCGTGTCCACGCGCGTCGCGCGGCCCAATCCAAAGTGCTCGCGGCTGTCCATCGTGGACATGTAGCCGTGATACGGAGAGTGATAGATGTATTGCTTTTGGCCCCCCCTTCCAGCGGTCACGATCAACGTTGCTCCCAGCCCCCCGCGGTTCGGGGACTCTCCCTCCAGTGCCACTTCCAGGTAATGCGTGGCGCTGTCCCGCGGCTGCACGTTTTGGTAGATCGACGCGACGCCATCCATGTTGTTGACGACGAGGTCGAGCCGGCCGTCGTTGTCGAGATCGGCGTAGGCGGCGCCGTAGGAGAAGCCAGGCTGGTCCAACCCCCACGCCTTGGTCTCGTCGGTGAACGTGAGGTCGCCGTTGTTGTGGAAGATGTAGTTCGCCACCCGGTAGCTCCGGAGCGTCCGGAGCTGCTCGAGCGCCGCCTGGTGATCATTCGCCCGGCGCGCCGCGAACACCGCCGTCTGATAGTCGAGATCGTTGGGCGCTTTGGGATAGCCATTCGTGGCGAAGAGCCAGCAGAGCGCTCCAGCTCCAGTCGGTGGCGGCGACGCCGGCGAGCGTCGCGATGTCACTGAACACGATGTCGCCGTTGGGCGTGATGCCATTGCTGAGCTGCAGCGCGTTGGCGTCGTAGTCGTCCAGAAACCCTCGGCGCCGCAGCTCGATGCGGCCGCCATGGGTCAGGTAGCCGCTCATGCGCTTCCGCTGCTCGAGACTGGCCGGCAGCATGTCCATCTGCGCGATGTCGGGCCAGCCGTCGTTGTTGAAGTCGGCGACGTCGACGCCCATCCCCGCGAAGCTCGTATGCTTCAGCCAGTCTGCCCGCTTGTCGGTGAACGTGCCGTCGCCGTTGTTGCTGTAGAGCGCATCGTTGGGGGCGACGTCGTTCGAGACGTAGATGTCCGGCCTCCCGTCGCGATTCACGTCGGCCACCACCACCCCGAGCCCGTAGCCTATCTGGCGCAGGATCCCCGCCTTCTCTGAGACGTCGGTGAATGTCCCGTTGCCGTTGTTGTGATAGAGCTTGTTCCAGCTCTCGGGGCTCGGCTCCTTCACGCCCAGTGGGTGCGTATCGGCGGCGCCGCGCGCAAAGTCCTTGGGAGAGTTGTTGAGGAGGAACAGATCGAGGTAACCATCGCCGTCGTAATCGAGGAACACCGCGTGCGTCGTGAAGCCAGTATCAGCAATGCCGTATTTCTCGGCCTGCTCGGTAAACGTGCCGTCGCCGTTGTTGATGAACAGCAGATTGGCGCGGTCCTTGCCTTTCGAGCCGCCGGGTCCCGACACCGAGACGTAGATGTCCAGGAATCCGTCATTGTTGATGTCCACCATGGTGGCGCCGGTACACCAGCGCTTGGTTGCGACGCCGGCGCGCTCGGTGATGTCTTCGAACTGCATGTTCCCCTTGTTCAGGTACAGGCGGCTCGACACCATGTTGCCGCTGAAGAACAGATCCGGGAGTCCGTCGTTATTGACGTCTCCGACCGCCACGCCCGCGCCGTTGTAGATGTAGACGTCGTTCTGCACGTTGACCGAGTCGTTGGTGGAGATGGTGTTGGCGAAGGTCACTCCGGTGTGTCGTGGGGAGAGCAGCTTGAAAAGCGGCGCGGGTCGACGGCCACACGCGCCCAACACCGCGACGAGTGGCACGATGATACCGATCCAACGCGGCGTCGCTCGCAACATGGGCAGGGAAGCTAACGCCCTCTTGCTGACCCGGATATCGTTTACGCCATGATTTCGTGGCGCCGTTCCATTGTGGTCGCGGCATTCGTCGCGGCCATCGTCGCCGTCATCGTGCTCAACGACCGCGCGGCCGGGAGTGTGGCAACGGCGAGTGAAACGATCCACCTCGACGAGGTCGCGCATGCGAGTGGAATCGACTTCTCACATCAGGCGCCGGCGCTCGATCCCAAGATCGCCAACATCGCGCCCCACGTCGGCGCGCTCGGCGCCTGCGTGTCGGTCGCCGATGTCAACGACGACGGCTGGCCCGATCTGTACTTCACGACGTCCCGCTTCGGCGCCCCGAACGCGCTCTACTTGAATCAGAAGGACGGCACATTCCGCGACGTCGCCCCGGAAGCGGGCGTGGCCGATGTGAACCGCCCCGGCGAGGGCGTGTCGATGGGGGCGGTGTGGGGCGACTACGACAACGACGGCAACGAGGATCTGTTCGTCTACAAGTGGGGCTACCCGCAGCTGTTCCACAATCTCGGCAACGGGCATTTCGAGGACGTTACCGCGCAGGCGGGCCTCCACCATTGGATGAATTCCAACGGCGCGGTCTGGTTCGACTTCGACCGCGACGGCCTGCTCGATCTGTATATCACCGGGTACTTCCGCTCCGACATCGACTTCTGGCACCTCAAGACGACGCACATCATGCAGGAGAGCTGGGAGTTCGCGAAGAACGGCGGCAAGCATTTGCTGTTCAAGAACATGGGGAACGGCCACTTCAAGGACGTCACCGATTCACTGGGCGTGGGTAGCACGCGCTGGACGTTGGCGGCCACGGCGGCCGATTTCAACGACGACGGCTGGCCCGACCTGTACCTGGCGAACGATTACGGGCCGGAAGAGTTGTATTTGAATCGCGGCGGGAAGAAGTTCGAGCTGGCCAGCGCCGGCCTCGGCGACGACTCGAAGAGCGGCATGGCGGTGGCGCTGGGCGACGTATACAACCGCGGCGTGCACGACGTCTTCGTCACGAACATCTCGGAAAAGGGGTTTCTGTTCCAAGGCAACAACCTGCGGCTCAACTTCCTCAAGGAACTGGGCCGCTTCGACGAAGTGGCGACCGGCGTGGTGGCCGATGCCGGCTGGGCCTGGGGCGCGCAATTCGGTGACCTGAACAACGACGGCCTGC
>QHTW01000291.1:0-344 GCA_003220955.1 Gemmatimonadota bacterium
TTCTCGTAAAGGCACTGGCCGCCCGCGAGACGAGAACGATCCGGGAGCCGCGCGTTGGCGTCGTCACCAACATCAAGCCGACGCAATCGGTCCGCGTGGCATTCGAGGCGGCCGTCGAGCGCCTTCGCACGCTGGGCTATCAGCTGAAGAAAGCGCCTGCGCCGTTCGACAATCCCGGATTCGACGTGCGGAACATCGTGCCCGACCGTGCAGCGGTCGCCGCGCACAGTTTTCGCGAGGTCGATGCGCTCGTGTTGCCGACCACGAACGGAAGCATTCCCACCGTCAAGCAGGCTGAGGGCAATCCACTCGCCCTCTCGGCCGAGAACACGATGTTCGCGAAC
>QHTW01000291.1:569-2636 GCA_003220955.1 Gemmatimonadota bacterium
TTCGACGCCGAGGTGGTGATCGACGGCGAGCTCGCGGATTCCGCGTGGAGGCACGCTGCCCTCCTCACCGGTTTCTCGCAGTACGCGCCCAACGACGGCGTCTCGGCGGCGGATTCGACGCAGGTGCTGGTGTGGTATTCCGCCACCGCGATCTACTTCGGCATTCGCGCCTTCGAGCTGCACGGCCGGCCGACCGCGACACTCGCCAACCGTGACCAGATCTTCGGCGACGACAACGTGCAGATCCTGCTCGGCACATTTCACGACGGCAAGAAGGCGCTGATGTTCGCCGTTAACCCGCTCGGCGTGCAGGGCGACGGCGCGATCATCGAAGGCGCCAACATCACCGCAAGCGGGTACATCGGTGGCGGGTTGATCGGGCGCGAGCAGCCGGATCTGAGTCCGGACTACGTCTTCCAGTCGCGGGGCCGGGTGACCGATTGGGGCTACGAAGTCGAGGTCCGAATCCCGTTCAAGAGTCTGGGTTTTCAACCGAAGCAACCGCAGGACTGGAGCCTCAACATCCTGCGTCAGGTGAAGCACTCGGGATTCGAGGACACCTGGTTCCCGGCCAGGCGCGCCAACGCAACGTTCATCGGGCAGTCCGGGAATTTGGTCGGCCTCGCCGGAATGCATCGCGGGCTGGTCATGGACATCAACCCCGAGGCTACCGGGAGAGCGACCGGCGCACCGGGCGCGAGCCGCTACAGCTACGACACCGGCAACCCGCAGGTGGGCGGCAACGTGCGTTGGGGTCTCTCCGACAACCTCAATCTCAACGGCACGATCAAACCCGATTTCTCGCAGGTCGAATCGGACGCCGGCCAGCTCGCGTTCGATCCACGCCAGGCGCTCTTCTTCCCGGAGAAGCGACCCTTCTTCCTCGAGGCCAGCGAGCTGTTCCAGGTGCCGCAGAATCTCATTTACACCCGGCGGATCGTGCAGCCGGTTGCGGCGGTCAAGCTCACCGGCAATGCGTCAGGCACCGACGTCGGGTTCATGTCCGCGGTCGATGGCAAGTTCGCGTCTGCCAGCGGCGCGGATAATCCCATTTTCAATATCCTGCGGCTGCAGCACAGCCTGGGTCACGGCTCTCGCCTGGGTCTGGCGTACACCGATCAAATCGAGGGCGGGGATTACAACCGCGTCGCGGAGTTCGACAGCCGCCTGGTGTTCAAGGACATCTACGGACTCAATCTGCAATTTGCCGGCAGCCGCACCCGGTCAGGCGGCGTCACCACGACGGCTCCGCTCTGGCTCACGCAGCTCACGATTCAGCACCGCGTGTGGGGGCTGCGAAGCTCGTTCGCGGGCATCTCCGACAACTTCCAAAGTGCAAGCGGCTTCATCGGCCGCAACGGCATCGTCCACTCGTACCTGGACCCCAGCCACACGACGTACGGCAAGCCAGGCGCGTTCCTGCAGCGGCTGACCGGCGATATCGTCGTGGACGGCATCTGGCAGTACCAGAATTTCATTCACGGCCGGCACATGCAGGACAAGAAGCTGCACTTCAACGTCAACAGCACGCTGCGCGGCGGCTGGAACGTTGGCGCCGGGTATTTCGTCGAATCGTTTGGTTACGATTCGGCGCTGTTCGCAAATTATCGACTCGAGGTGCGTCGCTCGGGGGGCGGGCTCGACACGATTCCGTTCGTCGGCCAGCCGACGATCCCGAATGGTGAGTGGATCGTCCAAATCGGCACGCCGCAGTGGAAGCACTTCAGCGGCAACGGATTCTATCTGCAAGGGCACGACGAGAACTTCTTCGAATGGGCGTCGGCGTGGCTGCAGCTCATGAGCCTCGACCTGTCCTACCGGCCCACCGAGCGGCTGCGCAATTCGTTCAGCTATTTCTGGCAACAGGTGAACCGGCGCACGGACGGGAGTCTCATGAATGTCGGTCGCGTGGCCCGCGCCAAGCTCGAATACCAGCTCTCGCGGCCCCTCTTCATCCGGCTCGTCGGACAGTACATCCAGGACCAGACCGATTCGCTGCGCGACGACTCGCGGACCAACGCACCGATTCTGATCGCGGGGCCGAGCGGCGTGACGCGGACGACGGCC
>QHTW01000223.1:0-7519 GCA_003220955.1 Gemmatimonadota bacterium
ATGAGCTGGATGACACGCAAGAGCTGAATTACCACGCGATTGCACGAGCCATCGCGGATACCGGCTTCACCGGCTTCGTGGCCCATGAGTTCGTGCCGACGCGGGACCCGCTGACCTCGCTGAAGCAGGGTGTGGAGGTCTGTTCGGTCTAAGGGAGTGTGTCCGGCACGAGGGTTGCAGAGTCTTGTTGGAACCACATGCTCCCGTCCAACGCCCGCCCGCTCGCCCGGCTCGTCCTGCTGAGCCTCATGCTGACCTTCATCACCGCGCGGCTCGTCAGCATCCTGATGTTACTCCCCCACGTGCCCGACATCTACCTGCATGTGCACGAAACCCACATCCATCATCTGAACTACGGCATCTTTCTGCTCGCGGGTGTGGGAGCCTATCTCCTCTTCACTCCCGGACCGCCGACGCCCGCTGCCGCGGTGTTGTATGGCATCGGGCTTGGCCTCACCTTCGACGAGTTCGGGATGTGGCTCCATCTGAACGGCGACTACTGGCAGCGCGCCAGTTTTGACGCCGTCTTCATACTCGCCGCGGCTCTCGGACTGGCGGCCTTCGCGCCGCCACCGGAACGCTGGAGGCCGCGCCAGGTCGCGATCGGGCTGCTGTTCGTCCTCTTGGTGGTCGGATCTGTTCGACTGGCCGCACGCGTCGCCCCGCGGCTGCAGCGCTGGGAGCAGCGGGCCCGCTCCTAAGACCGCTTGTCGCTCGCGCTACTTTTGAACACACCCGGATCGGAGGTGGGCGTGGCGTCCAGCCGGATCGAGCTGCTGCTCGGCATCGTGATCGGGATCATCATCGCCTGGCTGTATTTTCTCGTGTGGAAGCTCCGCTATAGCGCGTCGATTCGGGAAAATGCCGTGCAACGCAGCCTCGCCGTGACGGCGGGGAAAGTGCACGAGCAGCTGGTGCCCTATCTCCCCGAGTTCGGCTTCAATCCCAAGGATGCGCGCTTTCTCGGCAGTCCCGTGGATCTCGTCATCTTCGACGGTCTGGCCGCCGGCAACGTGCGGCGCGTCGTATTTCTCGAGGTGAAAACGGGGAGCGGCAGAGGCGCCCCACTCAACGCGCGCGAGCGCCAGCTACGGGATGTGATCGAAGCCCGGCAGGTCGCGTGGGCCGAGCTGCGGCTCACGCGCCCTACTTGACGCTGGTAGTTCGGTCGCGCCGGCCGAGCACTGAAATCAGCACGATGAGCGACACCAGGACGATGATGCCGATGGCCGTCCAGATGGCGTGCGTGTACCACGCGCCCTGACTGTCGTGCGGAGTGACGTCGATTCTGGTTTCCTGCGCCGTGGCCAGCAACAGTTTGATCAATCGCATAGGTGCTCCCAGGATGCGCGCGATGGTAATACTCCGACAGATGCCTGGATGAGTCGAGGCCGCCCCAAGGGATGATGAAATTTGCTACATTGGAAGCTCCTCGAACCTGGGACAGGTCATGAAGAGCATTTTCTGGGGCGCGGTGATCATCGCGATCGGATTGGTCCGGGGGGATTCGGTGTTTCGCGGCGATTTCAACGTGATCAGCATCTTCTTCGACGCGCTCGGCGTGTTCTTCATCATCCGCGGCATCATCGCGCTGTATCAAGCGAAGCAGCAGGAGGCCGCGGTGCCCCCGGCCGCTCCGCCGCTACCCCCCCCCAGCGTCCCGGCCGCGTTGAACGAATGATTCGGAAGCTGAAATCGGGGAAATACCGGCTGTACTCGAGAAAGAAAAACCCACAAACCGGTAAGCGTCGCAACCTGGGGACGTTCACCAGCCGCGCGGCCGCCGAACGGCACGATCGCGCCGTGCAATACTTCAAGCGGCGCTGAGAGCATGGCGCGCAGCACCGCCCAGACGCCCGACGAATATCTAAAGTCGCTGCCTGCTGACCGGCGCGCGACGATCGCCGCCGTCCGGGCCGTAGTGAACAAGCACATGCCCGCCGGCTACCAGGAAGCGATGAACTGGGGTGCGATCACGTGGGAAGTGCCGCTCAGCTGTTTCCCGAAGACCCCCAACGGCCAACCGCTCTGCTACGTGAGCCTGGCGGCGCACAAGAACTTCTGTACCCTCTACCTGATGGGCGCGTATGCGAATTCCAAACAGTTTGCTGCGCTTAAGCAGGCATTTGCGCGGGCCGGCAAGAAGTTCGACATGGGCAAGTCCTGTCTGCCCTTCACCCGGGGCGAGGACCTCGAGCTCGAGGCCATCGGCGAGGTCATCGCGAGCTATTCGCCCGATCAGTGGATCGCAGTGATGGAACAGAGCCGGAGGAAACGGCTAGACTGACCGGCCCCTGGTGCGCGGACCGTCAAGGGAAGCAAGATTCCAGCATGAAGAAGCGACAGATGTACGAAGCCGACGAGATCATCGTCACATTCGATCCCGACGTCTGCATTCATTCCGGGGTGTGCTTGATGGGTTTGCCGGACGTCTTCGATATCAGGCGCAAACGGTGGATCCGGCCGGAGCTCCAGCGGCCGGATGTCGTGGCCGCACAGGTGATGCGGTGCCCGTCGGGTGCCCTCCAGTTCGTGCGCAAGCAGAAGACTGATTAAGTTGTCCGCCGATGCCGACCTACGAGTACCGGTGCCCCAACGGGCACCTGTTTGAAAAGACGTTTCCCCGCATCACGAGCAAGCGCCACGCGAAATGCCCGGTGTGCGGCAAGAGCGCGGAGCGGCTGATCTCGGGCGGCGCCGGCGTGCATTTCAAGGGCTCCGGGTTCTACGCGACCGATTACAAACGACCGGCTGGAACGTCGGAAAAGGCCGACAGTACGGCGGAGAAAGCCGAGAAGACCCCGAAGCCCGACGTGAAGCCGCCCAAGAAAGACTCTAGCTCCGACAAGTGACGGCACTCGAGACGATCCGTGCGGCGCTGGCACAAGCGGCGTCACGATTGGGCGCGTCCGATGTTGAGGTCGCCCTCGAACGCCCCCGCGATCCGACGCATGGTGACGTTGCGACCAACCTCGCCCTGACGCTGGCCAAGAAACTCGGTCAGAAGCCGCGCGCCGTGGCCGACAAGCTCATCGCGGGGCTGGAGCTTCCGGCCGGCTTGGTGCGCAAGATCGAGGTCGCGGGGCCCGGCTTCATCAACTTCTTCCTGGCCGACGCGCAGGTCGTCAGCGCACTCCCCGCGATTCTGTCAGCGGGGGCGAACTACGGGAAGACGGACGTCGGCCACGGCGCGACGTTCAACGTGGAGTTTGTGTCGGCGAACCCGACCGGTCCTCTGCACGTTGGCCATGGCCGCCAGGCCGCCCTCGGCGACGCCATCGCGGCACTGCTCGAGTGGACCGGCTGGCGCGTGAGCCGCGAGTTCTATTACAACGATGCCGGCAGCCAGATCATGAATCTCGCGCGCAGCGTGCAGGCGCGGATTCGTCAGGCGCGCGGGCTCCCCGCCGAGATCCCCGAGCAGGGCTATCAGGGCGATTACATCCGCGAGATTGCCGAGCGTTACATCGCGGAGCACCCCCAGGACAATGAAGGCGCCGATCTGGAGGCGGTGCGGCGCTACGCGGTGCGCGAGCTGCGCGCCGAGCAGGACCGCGATCTGCAGGCGTTCGGCGTGAAATTCGACGTCTACTTCCTCGAGTCGTCGTTGTACACAACCGGGAAGGTGGAGGAAACGACGCGCCGGCTCGTGGCCGCGGGGCACACCTATGAGAAGGACGGGGCGTTGTGGCTCCGCACGACCGACTTCGGCGACGACAAGGACCGCGTGATGCGCAAGAGCGCGGAGAAGGGCAGCGACTACACCTATTTCCTGCCCGACGTCGCGTATCACGTGACGAAATGGGAGCGGGGATTCCACCACGCGCTCAACGTGCAGGGCTCCGACCATCACGGCACGGTCGCACGCGTGCGCATCGGACTACAGGCGCTCGAAATGGGGATCCCGCAGGGATACCCGGAATACGTGCTGCATCAGATGGTCACCGTGATGCGGGGCGGGGACGAAGTGAAGCTCTCCAAGCGCGCGGGCAGCTATATGACGGTCCGCGACCTCGTGGAAGAGGTCGGACGGGACGCGGTGCGCTACTTCTATCTCATGCGGCGCGGTGAGACGCACTTTGTGTTCGACGTGGATCTCGCCAAGAGTCAAACGGACGAGAACCCGGTCTTCTACGTCCAGATGGCACACGCGCGCATGGTCGGGATCTACCGCGTCGCCGGGCGCGACCCGGCGAGCGTGAGTGCCGCGGGGGTTGATCTCAGCGTCCTCACCCAGCCCGAGGAAGCCGATTTGATCAAGGAGCTGGCCGACTTCCCCGCCATGGTTCAGGGCGCCGCCGCTGCCCGAGAACCTCACCGCATCACGGGATACCTCGAGGGGCTGGCCCGGATCGCGCACGCGTGGTATCACAAGTACCGCGTGCTGGGCGAGCCCGAGGAAGCGGCTCGGCTCGTGCTCGCGCGCGCCGTCCAGCAGGTGCTGGCGAATGGTCTTTCCCTCTTGGGGATCCGCGCCCCGGAACGGATGTGAGCGTGGGTGTACTCGTCGTCGGCTCGATTGCTCTGGATTCCGTCATCACGCCCTTCGGCGAGACCGCCGACGCGCTCGGTGGGGCCGCCGTGTTCTTCGCGATGGCGGGAGCGGTGCTGGCTCCCGTGCAGGTCGTCGGCGTCGTGGGGAGCGACTTCCCGGAGGCACACCTCGAGAAGCTCGCCGCGCGCGGCGTCGACCTCGCCGGCGTAGAGCGGCAACAGGGCGAGTCGTTTCGCTGGAAGGCACGCTACTCGTACGACCTCAACAGCCGCGAGACGCTGGAAACGCGCCTCGGCGTATTCGCGCGATTCCAGCCCCGCATTCCCGACAAGTTTCGCGACGCAAAGTTCGTCTTCCTCGGCAACATCGATCCCGAGCTCCAGCTGAACGTGCTCGATCAGGTCAAGCAGCCGAAGCTGGTGGCCTGCGACACCATGAACTACTGGATTCAGGGCAAGAAGGATCTGTTGCTCGAGTTGCTGCGGCACATCGACATTCTGATGGTCAACGATTCCGAGGCGCGCGAGCTGTCCGGCGATTGGAACGTCTACCGTGCGGCGCATTGGATCCTCGGCCGCGGTCCCAAGATGGTCGTGATCAAACAGGGCGAGCACGGGGCGTTGCTCGTCGATCCCGATACCACGTTCAAGGTTCCGGCGTATCCGCTCCAGCAGGTGTTCGATCCCACCGGCGCCGGAGACGCGTTCGCCGGCGGGTTCATGGCGCACGTCGCCCGCACGGGCGATCTGACGTTCCCCAACCTGCGGCGGGCGATGGTCTACGGCTCGGCGATGGGATCGCTGGCGGTCGAAGCGTTCGGTGTCCAGCGCCTCGAGCAGATCACGCTCCAGGAGGTCCGCGGTCGCGTAAAGGCGTTCCGCGATCTGGTGCATTTCTCCCTGGACGGCGAGGAATGACGAAGACCAACCGCTACGCGGCGGCCGGCGTCAGGCTGGACACGGCGGATGAGGCGAAGCGGCGCATCGCCCAGCTGGTGAGCGCGACGCGGACGCCGCTCGCCCGCGGCCAAGTCGGCGGGTTCGGTGGGATGGTCCGGGTGCCCGAGGGCTACAAGCAGCCGGTGCTCGTGATGTCGACGGATGGTGTCGGCTCGAAGGTGCTCGTCGCCGCGGCGGCGGGCGTGCACGACACAGTTGGTGAAGATCTCGTCAATCACGCGGTCAATGACATCCTGGTGCACGGCGCCACACCGCTCGCGTTCCTCGACTATATCGCGGCCGGGAACCTCGTGCCGGAAATCGCCGAGCAAATCGTGTCCGGCGTAGCGCGCGGCTGCCGGGCGCACGACATGACGCTGGCCGGCGGCGAGACGGCGCAGATGCCGGATCTCTACCAACCGGGGCACTACGATCTGGCAGGGTCGATCGTCGGGGTCGTCGAAGAGGACACGGCGCTGGATGGGGACCGCGTGGTCACGGGCGATCAACTCATCGGCTATGCCTCGACGGGCCTGCACACCAACGGCTACACGCTCGCCCGCAAAATCGTCTTTGACCGGATGAAGCTGACGATCGACGATCCGTTTCCCGAGACCACGGAGTCGGTGCGGCAGGTCCTGCTCGCGGTCCACCGCAGCTACGCCACGACCCTGCGGCCGGTGCTCGGGACCGCCCACGCGCTCGCGCACGTCACGGGTGGGGGGATTGCCGGGAACCTCGTCCGCGTGTTGCCGCCCGGTGTGGAGGCGGTGGTGGACTCGGGCAGCTGGCCGTGGCCGCCGCTCTTCCGCGTTCTCATGCGTGCGGGTCAGGTCGGGCGAGAGGAGATGCGGCGCGTGTTCAACCTCGGCGTCGGGATGATCGCGGTGCTGGCACGTGAGGATGTCGAGGCGGCGGTCCGCGCGGCCGAACGGGCGCGCGTGCCCGCGTGGATCATCGGCGAGGTCCGGCCGGCGCGCGCGGGTACCTCTGCGACGGTTCGGTTTGAAGAAAGATAGAGAGCTCGACGCGATGCGCCGCGCGCTCGAGCTGGCGTGGCGCGGCTGGGGGCGCGTTTCCCCGAATCCGATCGTCGGTGCCGTCGTGTTGCGCGGCAACGACATGGTCGCCGAAGGCTGGCACGCCGAGTTCGGCGGACCCCACGCGGAGTTGAACGCGCTGCACGCGGCGGGCGACAAGGCCCGGGGCGGAACGCTCGTCGTGACGCTCGAACCGTGCGCGCATCACGGCAAGACGCCCCCGTGCACCGATGCGATCCGCGCCGCCGGCGTGCGGCGCGTCGTCGCGGCGGTGCGCGATCCCGATCCCGAGGCGCGCGGCGGCGCCGAGGTGCTCAAGCGCGCAGGCATCGATGTTCACCTCGGATTGCTCGCGGAGGAGGCCGCGGCGCAAAACGCTCCCTTCCTCTTTACCAGGCAGCAGACCGAGCGTCCCTTCGTCGCGCTGAAGCTCGCCACGTCTATCGACGGCCGGATCGCGGACGCCCGGGGCAGCTCGCAATGGATCTCGGGCCCCGAGGCGCGCGATCATGTGCACTGGCTGCGCGCCGGATTCGACGCGATCGCCGTCGGCGGCACTACGGCCCTCACCGACAATCCGCAGCTGACGGCGCGCGGTGGGCTCACGCCGCGGACACCGCCGGTACGCATCGTCTTCGATCGGCGCGCCATGCTGAATCCGGGCGTCTCGCTCGTCCAGACGGCGCGCGAGGTGCCGACGTGGGTCGTCGCCTCGCCGGAGGCGCCGATGGCCAACGCGTCGGTGCTCGAGGCCAACGGCGTGCGCGTCTTTCGTCCCGAGACACTCGCGCAGGCGTTTGCGCAGCTGCGATTGGCCGGGATCCAGTCGTTGTTGTGTGAAGGGGGTGGGGCGCTCGGCACCAAGCTGCTGGCGGAGGGGATCGTGGACCGCTTGTACTGGGTACAGGCACCCGTGTGGCTTGGCGAGGGCGCGGTCCCCGCTTTTCCAGGCGTTCCGGCATTTCCGCTGGCCGAAGCGCCGCGGTGGATTCCCGTGGAGCGGCGCGTGCTGGGCTCTGATACATTATTGGTCTTGGATCGGCGGC
>QHTW01000223.1:7564-13072 GCA_003220955.1 Gemmatimonadota bacterium
CACTCACCGATCAGGGTGCGTCCAAGCGTCGTCCCGACTGCCTGGACGGTAAAACCCCCCTTTACCACCCGCTCCACGGTCAGACAGGCCCCGTTGACGGCGATGCTCTCGCCCTTCTTTACGGCGCGAAACGGCGCAGTGATGCGCAGTGCTGCGCCGTTGTTCTGGCTCACCGCCGCTAACCTGCCCACCGCTGCTACGATTCCGGTAAACATAGCCGCCGATCTCATGGGCGGGCACATCGTGCAGGGCCATGTCGATGGTGTCGCCACGGTGGAGCGAGTCGCCGAACAGGGCGACGCGTTACTCGTGGACGTTCGCGTGCCGGACGATGTCCGTGAAACGACGATCTTGCACGGCGCCGTCACGGTGGACGGCGTCAGTCTGACAGTGAACGCATTACCGCGCCCCGGTGTTGTGCAGGTGTCGCTCGTGCCGTTTACGCGTGAGCACACGACGTTAGGGAAACTCAAGCAGGGTGATCGAGTGCACGTCGAAGCGGACGTGCTGGGGAAATATGTGAGGCAGCTATGTCGTTCAGCGCAGTAGAACAGGCGATCGCGGACATCCGCGCCGGGAAGCTCGTTATCGTGGCCGATGACGAGCGGCGGGAGAACGAAGGGGATCTGGTCGGCGCGGCGGAGAAGGTCACCGCCGACACGATCAACTTCATGGCGACGCACGCGCGCGGGCTGATCTGCATGCCGCTCACGCCCGAGCGCTGCCAGGCCCTCGGCCTGCCGCAGATGACCGAGCACAACAACGAATCGCACGAGACCGCGTTCACCATCAGCATCGACGCGGCGGCCCGCTTTGGCGTGACCACGGGCATCTCGGCCGCGGATCGCGCCGCCACGATTCGCGTCGCGATCGATCCCTCGACCGTGCCCAGCGACCTGCGTCGGCCCGGGCACGTCTTCCCGTTGCGCGCGCGTCCCGGCGGGGTGCTGCAGCGCGTCGGCCAGACCGAAGCGAGCATCGATCTCGCGCGCCTCGCGGGACTGTATCCTGCCGGCGTCATCTGCGAGATCCTGAATCCCGACGGAACGATGGCGCGGCGTGCCGACCTCGAGCGGTTTGCGAAGGAGCACGGCCTCACGTTCATCACCGTCGCGCAGCTGGTCGCCTACCGGCTGAAGCACGAGCGGCTCGTCCACCGGGCCGCCGAGGCCCGGCTGCCCACGCCGTTCGGTGAATTCCGCATTATCGGCTATCGCAACGACGTCGACGCGGCCGAGCACCTCGCGCTCGTCTACGGCAACGTGGCGGGCAAGCAGCAGGTCCTGGTGCGGATGCACTCGAAATGTCTCACCGGCGACGTGTTCGGCTCCGCGCGCTGCGACTGCGGCTGGCAGCTGCACAGCGCCATGCGGATGATCGGCGAAGCTGGGGCCGGCGTCGTCGTCTACCTCGATCAGGAGGGCCGCGGGATCGGCCTCCTGAACAAACTGAAGGCCTACGAGCTCCAGGATCAGGGCCACGATACCGTCGAGGCCAACGAGAAGCTCGGCTTCAAGGCCGACCTCCGCAATTACGGGATCGGCGCGCAGATTCTGCTCGACCTGGGACTCTCGTCGATCCGGGTGCTGACGAACAATCCGATGAAGCTGGTCGGCCTCGAAGGCTACGGGCTCGAGATCGTGGAGCGGCTGCCGATCGTGCCGCCGCCGTCGGACGAGAATCGGGCCTATCTCGACGTCAAGCGGGACAAGCTCGGCCACTTCCTCACCCACTGATCGTGCCACACAAAGCACCATCCGCTGCGCGCACCTCCAACCGCCAGCGGCGCGTGGCGATCATTGTCAGCCGCTTTCACGAGAACATCACGACGAAGCTCCTCGATGGCGCGCGCGAAGCGCTGCGGCGCGGCGGCATCGCAGACAGCAACGTGGAAGTCACATGGGCGCCCGGCGCGTTCGAGCTCCCGGTGCTGGCGGAGGCGGCTGCGGCGAGCGAGCGCTTCGATGCGATCGTGGCGCTCGGATGCGTCATCCGCGGCGAGACGCCGCATTTCGAGTACGTCGCGGGAGAGGCCGCGCGGGGGCTCGGCAACGTCGCGCTCGCGCATCGGATCGCGGTGGGGTTTGGCGTGCTGACCACGGAAACCGAGGCTCAGGCGTTGGCGCGACTCAGTAAAGGCGCCGAGGCGGTGCAGGCGGCCCTCGAGACCGCCGACGCGCTCGAGAGGCTCGGTGCAGCGTCCCGAGACTAAGGCCCGCGCGCGCGCCCTCCAGCTGTTGTATGCGTGGGAGCTATCCGGCAGGCCGACGATCGAAACGGTGATTGCGCGCGTGGCGGTGATCCATGGCCGTGCGCCGCGCGGGGTCTACGACCGCGGCGCGGATCTCGCGGCCAAGGCGATCGCGGGGCTGCCCGAGTTCGATCGGCGGATCGCCGATGCCGCAGAGCACTGGCGACTCGAGCGGGTGGGCGCCATCGAGCGGAACATCCTGCGCCTCGCCCTCGCGGAGCTCGACGAAGCCTCGACGCCGTCGCGCGTGGTGATCGATGAGGCCGTCAAACTCGCGCACTGGTTTGCCGGATCGCGCGCCCCCGCGTTCATCAATGGCGTCCTCGATGCAATCGCGCACGAGACCGGCGCGCTGTGAGAATCCTGCTGGTCAACTGGAACGATCGGGAGAACCCACACGCCGGCGGTGCCGAAATTCACCTCCACGAGTTGTTCGGCCGGATCGCGGCCCGAGGGGGGGGCGGGGGCGGGGGCGGGGGCCACGAGGTGCACCTCATCGCGAGCGGCTGGCCGAGCTGCGCGCCGCGCGCCGTGGTCGACGGGATTCAGGTCACGCGGCTTGGGGGACGGCACAGTTTCGCGCTGCGGGCCCGCGGCGCGGTGCGACGCGCCCTGCGAAGCCAGCGCTTCGACGTCGTCATCGAGGATATCAACAAGCTGCCGCTGTTCCTCCCCATGCTGACGTCGCTGCCGTTCGTGGCGCTCGTGCCCCACCTCTTCGGGACGACCGCGTTCGCGGAGACGAGCGCGCCGCTGGCGACCGTGGTGTGGGCTGCCGAGCTCCCGATTCCCTGGGCGTATCGCCGCGCCGCATTTCATGCCATCTCGGAAAGCACGAGAGATGACTTGGTGGGTCGCGGCGTTCCGTCCGAACGGATCGTCGTGATCCATCCCGGCGTGGATTCCGCGGCGTACCGACCCGATCCGGCAACGCCGCGCGCCACGCGCCCCACGTTCTTGTATCTGGGCCGATTGAAGCGTTATAAAGGAGTGGAGTTTGCGCTGCGGGCCCTCGCGATCGCGCGTGGCGCCCGCGCCGACATGACGCTGGACGTCTGCGGGCAGGGCGACGATCGGCCGCGTCTCGAGCGCATCACCACGGAGCTGGGGCTGAGTGACGCGGTCCGGTTTCTCGGGTACGTGCCGGAAGAGGAAAAGAAGCGGTTGTTGCGTCGCGCCTGGGCGGTCGTCTTCCCGAGCCCGAAGGAAGGGTGGGGTATTACGAACGTCGAAGCTGCCGCCTGCGGCACGCCGGCGCTGGCGTCCGACAGCCCGGGACTGCGAGAGTCGGTGCGGAACGGGGAGACGGGATACCTGGTGCCGCACGGCGATTCGCAGGCGTTGGCGGATCGGATGCTCGCGCTCGCTGCCGATCCGTTAGCGGTCGAGCGCCTCGGCCGGGCGGCCCGCACCTTTGCGGAAGGATTGTCGTGGGACTCCGCGGCGCGCGCCACGCTGGCCCACATCGAGCGCACCATCGCCGCACGAGAAAGGAAGCGTTGACTAGATGCGCATCACGATCACCGCCCGCCACACCGAAGTCGATGACGATCTTCGTGCGCACACCCGGGAGCTGGTGGTAAAAGTGGTCAAGCTGGTCCGGCGCCCCCATCATGCGCAGGTGATCTTCACCGAAGACCATGGCGAGGCGGGGGTCGAGATCGAGGTCCATGCGCCGCGCGGCCGCGTCCATGTCGCCAAGTCCCACGCGGCCGATCACCGGTCCGCGCTCGACGCCGCGATTGCGCGCGTGAAGCGCCAGCTCCTCGACGGGAAGGTGACGCCACGCGCCCGTCGCACGGCGCGTCGCTCCAGGGCGCCCGAGACGCGGTGACCACTCCTCCCGCGACGACGCCGCGGCTCAAGGTCGCCGACCTGCTCGCCCGCAAGGGCGATCCGCTGCAGCTCGAGGTGCTGACCGCCGAAGTGGGGCTCGAGCGCGAGATCCGGTCCCCCGAGGCGTCGAGTCCAGGGCTCGTGCTCGCGGGCTACACGGCCCGCTTCCTGGGCACCGATCGCATTCACATCCTCGGCGAGACCGAGATCACCTATCTCGCCTCGCTCGACGCGAAGGCACGTCGCAAGTCGATCGAGACGTTTTTGTCGTATGCACTGCCCTGCATCATCATCACGAAGGGCCAGGAGGCCCCGGAAGAGCTGCTGGTGCTGGCCCGCGAGAAGGGCATCCCCGTCATCCGTACCCGGCTCAAGACCGCAGAGTTCTACCGGCGGCTCAAGCCGTTTCTCGACGACGCGTTCGCCCCGCGCACCACGGTGCACGGCTCCCTCGCCGATGTGTTCGGGGTGGGCCTGCTGTTTCGCGGGCGCTCGGGAATCGGCAAGAGCGAATGCGTGCTCGATCTGGTCGAGCGCGGGCACCGCCTGGTCGCGGACGACCTCGTACATATCACGCGCCGTGGGAACGACGTGCTGATCGGTCGGGGCCACGAGATTTCCCGGCACTACATGGAGATCCGCGGCGTCGGTCTGATCGACATCAACGCGTTGTTCGGGATTCGCTCCGTCCGTCAACAGAAGCGCATCGAGGTGGTTGTCGTGCAGCTGGAGGATTGGGACAATACGCGCGAGTACGATCGGACCGGGCTCGACCAGCACCGCACCGAGCTGCTCGACATCGAGTTGCCGCTCGTGACGGTCCCGCTGAATCCCGGCAAGAACCTCACCGTGATTTGCGAGGTCGTCGCGATGAATCACCTGCTGCGCTACAGCGGCGTGGACTCGGCGAACGCGTTCAACGAACGGCTCATCCGCCGCATGCGGGAAAAGGGCGGTGCGCAACACTATCTCGAGGAAGATTATGAGTGACCTCCGCGGCATCATCGTCACGCACGCGGCGGTCGCGCAGGCACTCGTGACGGCGGTCGCGGCGATCACCGGAGTGCAGGATGCCCTGACTGGCGTGTCCAACGAGGGGTGCGGTACGGAGGAGTTGAGTGAGCGGCTCCGTCAGGCCATCGGCGATGGCCCCGCCGTGCTGTTCGTCGATCTTCCCGGGGGCTCGTGCTTCACGAGCTCGGTGCGCTATGCGAAGCAGCATGCCGAAATCGCGGTGGTCACCGGCGTCAATCTCGCCATGCTGCTCGATTTCGTCTTTCACCGCGACATCCCACCCGCGGAAGCCGCGCGCCGTGCCGTCGATGCCGGTGCCAAGGCCATCCGGATTACGGGCGCCGCATGACCCTGGCGCTGTATCGCATCGATGACCGGTTGATCCACGGCCAGGTCGTCGTGGGGTG
>QHTW01000223.1:13083-13639 GCA_003220955.1 Gemmatimonadota bacterium
GCAGCGACTGGGAGCAGGATCTCTATCGCATGGGTGTGCCGCCGCAGATCGAGGTGATTTTCGCGTCGGTGGAGCAGGCCGCGCAGCTCTTTTCGACGTGGGAAGCCGATCCGCGCGTCGGGATTCTGCTCGTGGGCGACATCGATACGGCGGTCGCGCTCGCCGCTCGCGTGCCCCAGGTCCGCCGGTTCAACGTGGGCGGCGTCCATCACCGCACCGGCCGGAAGGAGCGACTGCGCTTCGTGTATTTGACCGACGATGAGGCCGCGAAGCTGCGGGGCCTGGCGGCTCGCGGGGTCGACGTCACCGCGCAGGACGTGCCGACGGCGCGAGCGGTGCCGATCGGAGAGTTCACATGATCCTTCCCATCGAGGTCCTGATCGTGCTGGTGGTGTGGGGCACCCTGGTGGGTGTGGATCTCGTCAGCCTGCCCCAGATGATGATCGCGCGGCCGCTCGTCGCGGGGACTGTCGCCGGGGCGATTCTCGGCGACATCCCGACCGGCCTCAGGCTCGGCGTCGTCTTCGAGCTGCTCCAGTACGACATCCTGCCGGTC
>QHTW01000223.1:13693-16631 GCA_003220955.1 Gemmatimonadota bacterium
GTGCTCGGACTCGGCCTGGGCGCGCTCGTGGGACTCGTGACGGCCCTGGTCGGCGGCGTCACCATCAACGAGCTGCGGCGCCTCAACTCGCGCATCGTGCACGCGGCGGCGGCCACGCTCGAATCTGGAGATCCCGGCGCGCTCGTCCGCATCCACGCAGGCGGGTTGCTCCGAGACGCACTGCGCGCAGCGTTGGTGACCAGCATCGGTCTTGTCCTCGCCTGGTTGGCTCGTCCGCTGCTCGCGGGAGCTCTTGCGGTTCGGGACGGTCGGCCGGCGCTCCTGCTCGCCGCAGTCGTGGTCGCGGCAGGGCTTGCCGCCGGCGCGGCCGGCACGTTGCGCCTCGTGGGCACGGGGCCCAATCTGAAATGGTTCGCCGCGGGGCTCGGCGGCGGATTGCTGGTGGCTGTGTGGCTCCGCTGAAAGGCGCGTTGGGCCGGGCGTTGCTCCGGCTGTTCGCCGTCCAAGGCTCCTACAACTACGAGCGCATGCTCGGTGTCGGGGTCGGGGTTGCGGAGGAGCCTCTGCTCCGCGACCTCGCCGACGGCAAATACCGCCCCGCCGTCGCCCGCGGCGCTCACTTTTTCAATGCGCATCCCTATCTCACCGGCCTCGCGGTTGGCGCGGCTGCCCGCGCGGAACACGACGGCGCGCCGCCTGATCAAATCGAGCGGCTGCGGGAAGCGCTGTGTGGCCCGCTCGGCTCGCTCGGCGATCGTTTGGTCTGGGCCGGATGGCTGCCGTTGCTGTCGGGACTGACGATTGCGGCGATCGCGCTTGGCGCCGGATGGATTGCGGTGGCGGGATTCCTGATCGTGTACAACATCGGTCACGTGGCGCTTCGCTGGTGGGCGCTCTACGCCGGATGGACATACGGCGCCCGCGTGAGCATCGCGTTGCACAGCCCGATGCTGCAGAAAGCGTTGGCGCTGCTCGGTCCGGCCATGGCGTTCGCCGTGGGCTTCGCCCTGCCGCTGGCGGCTCGCTTCCTGGCCGTTCCGTTCCCCCGCTGGGGCCAGCTGGCCGCGGTGGTGACGGCGGGACTGGTGTTCCTGGCGCTGCGGTGGCGCAGTGACCGGTTGAATGGTCTCCGGATGGCGCTGGGGCTGTCGGCCGTGGCGCTGGTCGTCGGGTTGATATGGCAGTAATCGAGCGTGACGCGCAGATCGTGAACCCGCTCGGGATGCACGTGCGGCCCGGCGCGGAGTTCGTCAAAGTGGCCAACAAGTTCAAGTCGACCGTCGAAGTCCATAAGGACGGAGCCGTCGTGAATGGCAAGAGCATCCTGGGCATGATGACGTTGGCTGCGGAGTGCGGGTCGTCCATTCGAATCAAAACGGACGGCGAGGACGCAGCGCAGGCGATGGCCGCGCTGCTCGAGCTCGTGGCCGCCGGCTTCCACGAGATGCATTTGAAGGCTCGCGCCAAGGAAGCCGAGTGAGCTCGTCCGATCGCCTCCTGAAAGGCATTGGCGTATCGCCCGGCATCGCCGTGGGGCCGACCATGACGGTCCGCTGGGCGCTGCCGGAGGTTCCCCACCGTGTCGTCGGCCGCACGCAGGTCGAGAAAGAGGTGCGGCGCCTGCGCGCCGCCATCAAGGACGTCAAGAAACAGCTCGCCGAGTTTCGCGTACGCGCGGTCGATCGAGCCGGCGTCGACGAAGCACGCATCTTCGACGCCCAGGCCCTCATGCTCGAGGACAGGGAGTTCATTGGCGGGATCGAGGAGCTGATTCGCGAGAATCACCTGACGGCCGAAAAGGCGTTCGAGTTCAAGACGCTCGAGGTTCGGGATCTGTGGACGGCCGCGGGCAATCCGCTCCTCAAGGAGCGGCTCGCCGATCTCACCGGTGTGGCGATCCGCGCCATCCAGCACCTCATGCACAGGGGGAGCGGCGCGGATGTGTGGGAGAGTCTGTCCGAGCCCTCGATTCTCGTCGCCCGCGAGCTGTCGCCGGGGCTGACGGTGCAGCTCGACCGCGATCTGATCATCGGGTTGATCAGCGAAGAGGGCACGCGCACCTCCCACGCGGCGATTCTCGCGCACTCGATCGGGATTCCGGCGATCTTCGGACTGCGCGGCGCCGTCGCGCGCATCAAGTCCGGAACCAAGGTCATTCTCGACGGGACCCGCGGGACGGTGCTGGTCGATCCGACACCCGACGAGGTCGCGGAGGCCGAGCGCACCGATACCCGCCGGCGCGAGCTCTCCACGCGGCTCGAAGAGGCAGTCACGCAGGCATCGGTGACCGTGGACGGCGTCCACATCGCCCTGCGCGGGAATGTGGACTTGCCCGATGAGCTGGAGGATGCGAAGGCGCATGGCGCGGAGGGCGTGGGACTGCTGCGGACGGAGTTTCTCATCACGGGGCACAGTGAGCTGCCGGATGAGGAAACCCAAACCAACTATTTCCGGCGTGTTGGCGAAACGTTCCCCGGCCACCCGGTGGTCATACGGACGTACGACCTCGGCGGCGACAAATTCCCTGCGCCGTTCCGCACGCCACCCGAGGCGAACCCGTTTCTGGGTTGGCGGGCGATCCGGGTCTGCCTCGACGAGCCGGAGATCTTTCGCACGCAGATCCGCGCGGTCCTACGCGCCGCGGTGACCGCGAATCTTCACCTCATGATTCCGCTGGTGACGCGCCTCGACGAAGTCGAGCGCACGCGCGAGATGATGCACGAGGAAGCCGCCCGCCTGGAGAAGCAGGGCGTCGCCGCGGCGAGCAGCGTCCCGCTGGGCGTCATGGTCGAGACGCCCGCCGCGGCCGTGCTGGCCGATCGCTTCGTCGAGATCAGCGACTTCCTCAGCGTGGGGACGAACGACCTCACCCAGTACACGCTGGTGGTCGATCGCGGCAACGCGCGCCTGGCGGACCGGTTCACGCCGCACGACCCGAGCGTGCTGCGACTGCTCAAGCTGGTGGCCGATGCGGCGC
>QHTW01000223.1:16648-17431 GCA_003220955.1 Gemmatimonadota bacterium
CATTTCTTTTGCTGGGGCTGGGCTATGACACGCTGTCGGTCGCACCTCCGGCGCTCCCGTTCATTAAGTGGCTCATCCGGCAGGTAACGACGGCGCAGGCGCGGGCGGCGGCCGACGCGGCGCTCGCGGCGCGCTCCGCAGAGCTCGCGCTGGACATCTTGCGTTTTGCACTCGCGGAAGCTGTCGATCTGACACTACTCGATCCGGATGCGCGGTTGCCCGCCGGACGGCGCTCCGGTAGTTTGAAACTCTAAGGGACCAAAACATGCCAACTCATCGTCACGTCTTCACTTCCGAGTCGGTCACGGAAGGGCACCCCGACAAGATTGCGGATCAGATCTCTGATTCGATCCTCGACGCCATTCTAACCGAGGATGCCAAGGCACGGGTGGCTTGCGAGACCCTCGTGACCACAGGAATGGCCGTCGTGGCCGGCGAAATCACCACCTCCACCTACGTCCACATCCCCGACATCGTGCGCGGTACGATCACCTCGATCGGGTATACCGACGCGAACTTTGGATTTGATGCCCAGACCTGTGCGGTCCTGACGACCATCGACCGCCAGTCGACCGACATCGCGATGGGCGTCGACACGGGCGGGGCGGGCGACCAGGGCATGATGTTCGGCTACGCCACGGACGAGACGCCATCGCTGATGCCCCTGCCCATCATGATCGCGCACCGTCTGGCCGAGCGGCTGGCGGCGGTGCGAAAGACGGGCGCGCTCTCGTGGCTCAGACCCGATGGCAAGACCCAGGTCAGCGTCATCTACGAAGGCGC
>QHTW01000292.1:0-519 GCA_003220955.1 Gemmatimonadota bacterium
GGTGCCTCTGCTCGGCCGCAAGCAGCTGGCGGCGCTGCGCAGCCGTATCGGCTACGTCTTTCAGAACGGCGCGCTCTTCGACTCGATGGATGTCTTCGAGAACATTCGTCTGGGCATCACCGATGAGAAGCTGTATGCCGACAAGGACTACTGCATTCAGCGCGTGAAGGAGTGTCTGCGGCTCGTGAACCTGAGCGAGGACGTGAGCCGCAAATTCCCGTCGGAGCTCTCCGGCGGCATGCGGAAGCGCGTGGGCATCTCCCGTGCGATCGCGGGCAAGCCGACATATTTGCTGTACGACGAGCCGACGTCGGGACTCGATCCGGTGAACGCCGACGTGATCGATTCCCTGGTCGAGCGGCTCCAGCAGGAGATCGGCGTGACAAGCGTTGTCGTCACGCACGACGTGCGTGGGGCGTTTCGCGTCGCCGATCGGATCGCGCTGCTCGCGCAGGCGAAGATCCGGGCCGTCGGCACCGCTGAGGAGATTATCGCGTCCCAAGACCCGGTCGTGCAACA
>QHTW01000292.1:534-4897 GCA_003220955.1 Gemmatimonadota bacterium
CCAGGCGAACGAGGTTCCGACCGGGGAAAGGCCAATAGGCGGGCGATAATGGACCTCACGTACAAGCAGGAAGTCGGAGTCGGCGCGATCGTGCTGATCGGAGTCGCCGTCTTCCTCGTCGGGATGTTCTACCTGACGGGGCGGTCGCTGCGCGCCGGCGGGATCTCCGTGGACGTGATGTTCCAGAGCGTCGCCGGCCTGAAGCAGGGCGATCCCGTCCTGGTCTCCGGCGTGAAGAAGGGCAGGGTGGCGCGCGTGGCGCTCGAGCGCGTCAAGAGCGTGCGTGTGACGATCGAGCTGACGAAGGATGTGGCGCCGCACATCGACGCCAGCGCCGCCGTCGCGGCGCTGGATCTGTTCGGCGCCAAGTTCATCGATTACAACCCGGGCTCGCGCGAGGAGATGCTGGCGCGTGGTCGCGTGATCACCGGATCCAATTCGCCCGACATCACCGACGTAGCGCAGGGCGTCGCGAACCGCGCGAACGAGCTGATGGAGAATGCGGCGAACATCGTCTCGGATCGATTGGGCGAAGACATCCACAACACACTGGTCGTCACCCAGCGGGCGATGACTACACTCGCCAACGCGCGCGAAGGCCCGTTCATCAAGCAGACGACGCGCACACTGCAGGCGACCGAGCGCGTGATGGAGCGCGTGGACTCGATGCTAGGATCAGGGACGGGCGCGAATATCGACTCGATCTCGAAGAATCTCGCGCGCTTGACGGATCACCTCGGGCACACCACCTCGGCCCTGGATACGCTGCTGAGCCGAATGAATCGAGGCCAAGGGACGTTGGGGAAAATGGCGTCCGACACGATGATGTATCACGACCTGCACGAGCTCTCGGTAGCGCTGACCGGGCTGCTGACCGATCTCAAAGAGCACCCGGACAAATACGTGAAGCCGGGGCTCATCAGGGTCAGGCTCTTCTAGTTACCTAGTCAACGCCTTCCGGAGATTGTTGATCAGCCCCTCGAACATCCGGTGCGCGTTGCGCCGCCGATAGAACTGGCCGTTGAGCCAGGACCGAAAGCCCGTCGGGTGCCAGATGTGTTTCAGTGTAACCTTGGTGGACCCGCCCTCCCAGCCGAGAGCGAAGAATGTCTTTGAACCCGCCCGATGATAGATCTCGACCCAGCCAAACGTGTGCGGCGGCGTGAAGTCGATGATTTCGATGACCGATTCGTGACGCGTGGTGTCGCGCTGGAAGGTGACCTTGTAGCGCGCTCCCTTGCCAACCCTGTCGTTCGTCGTCGCCTTGACCGCCACGCAGCGCGGCAGCCACTCCGGCATCCGCATGGGATCGGAAATGAGGGCAAACACCCTGTCCATTGGAGCCGGTACTCTGGCGGAGTAGGTGAACGAGACCGGTCCCATGCGGCGGAGAATATAATCGCCCGCCTCATGGGCCGTGGGTGACCCGTTACATGTCACTCCGCAAACGGAACATCCACCTCCATACCGTCTTTCGCCACGCTTGTGTTGGGGAATACTTCGCGAGCTTCCTTGACCAATTCGTCGGCACTGATCGAGTAGCGCGCCGAAACGTGCGACAACAGCAGGCGTTTCGCGTTTGACGCGAGCGCGATCTGCGCCGCTTCTTTCGCCGTCGAATGCCCGGTGTCGCGCGCGCGCTCCCGCTCCTCTTCGCCGAACGTTGCCTCATGAATCAGCAGGTCCGCTCCCTGTGCCGCATCGACTGTCGCGGCGCACGGTCGCGTATCGCCGGTGAAGGCAACCAGACGTCCCGGACGCGCCGCGCCAACGACGTCGGACGGTCGGACCGTCTGACCGTTGGACAATTGGACTGCCTCGCCTTTCGTGAGCTTGCCCCAAAGAGGGCCCTCGGGAATCCCGAGCGCGCGTGCCTTCTCGACGTCAAACCGGCCGCGACGCTCGTGCTCCTTGAGGACGTAGCCGATTGAGGGACCGCCGCCATGCTCAGTCGGGAATGCATGAATGTCGTAGCCATCCCTCGCCGCTGCGCTTTTCAAAGTATCGCCGGCCTTCACTTCAGTGATTTCGATGGGGAATGAGACCCGCTCGACGCCGAGCTGCATGGCGGTGCTCAATACCTTCTTCGCTCCTTTGGGGCCGTACAAGAACAAGAAAATGATCGGCGTGAAAGTGGGTGAAGAAGATTTCCGACAGCGCAAAGCTCACCCCGTAGCGCATCATCTGGCGCTGGGTGCCTTCCCCACACTCGAAGAGCAGCGTCTCGCCCTCGCGATGAATGGCGAGGCCGGAGACGTTGCGCTCGACGGTGGGCCTGGCAGCTGACGTGCCGAGGAATGTTACGGTGAGCATGGGAGGCGAATATAAGCGCCAAAACCCCTCATGCTGTCAGCAGGTCGATCTCGCGCCCCAACTCCACGATCTCGCGGTGGATGTCGCGACGCTCGGCTGTCAAGCGCAAGAACGCGCGCCGCCGAAAGAGGAAGATTACCAGCGCACGCGTCGCTCCAAGTACACGATCAAACCGTTCGGCGAACTGCAGCGCCACGTAGCCGCTGAGCGGCAGGGCTGGCGCGACGAGGATTGCTGCCCAGGGACCACGCCACAGCCAAATGGCCGCCACGATTACCGTCCACGTCAACGGAAACAACAGCGCCGAGCTGAGAACCTTGGCCGTGGCGAGCGTATCCTCCTCGACCTTCGTCACGCCGGTGGCCACCCAACCGACCGTCCGGTACGCGGGGTAGTGGATCGCTAAACCGATCACCGCAGCCGGCAGTCCGAGCGTCAAGAACAGCAGGCTCTTGATGGTGTATGCCGCCACCCGCTGCCAGGCGTAGCTGCGCGGGGCAAGGTGACGCGCGTCCAGTCCGGCCGCGTTGAGTGACGCTTCGTACTGCTCCAGCCGAGCCTGGAGACGGGCAGTGCGGTCGGGCCAACGCTGGCGAGCCACGTCTAGTCCGACGAGAAACCGGCGCCGCAGCTGGAATTCACTCGACAACGAGATGAGCGCGTGCGCGTTTGCCTCTTCGGCTTCGAGCGTCACGGTTCGCAGCGCTACTTCGAGCTGGGCGGTGAGCGCGCGTACCGGCTCGGGCGGTGGCTCCGCTCCCGCGGGAAGCGCGATTCGCGCGACAGGGAACGGGGCTCCAAACCGCAGTAACGCGACGCTTCGGAACGTCTGTTTGGCGCGGTAATAGAGGCCGACGGGCACGATCTCGATGGTCAGGTCGGGAGGCAACGCGGCCGCGGCGCCGAGTGCGATGCGAGCGGTGCCGGTCTTTAAGGGCCGGAGCTTTGGATCGCTGTGCGAAGCGCCCTCGGGGAAGACCGCGATCGTACCACCCCGCACCAGGACCGCCCGCGCCGCTTCGAACGTCTCGGCGTTCTTGCGCGGATCAGATCCTTCGTCCTGACGGCGGTGCACCGGAATCGCCTCGAACGCCCGCGCGATCGTGCCGATGATCGGCATCCGAAACAGAGGAGCCTTGGCGAGAAACGAAACGCGTCGCGGGGCAAGGCACAGGAGAAACGCCGGATCGATGAGTCCGTTCGGATGATTCAGCACGAAAATCACGGGACCGCTTGCTGGTACACCCTCTGCGCCGCTGATCTCGATTCGCCGAAAGAAGATGCGCAGAATCGCGCGCAGCAGCGGCAGGAGCAGCGCTCTCACACCGCTGCCTTGGGCGCGCGTGACATACTCCATGCCGCATAGGTCCAGATCAATCCGCCAATCAGCACGGCCACCGGGATGATCAGCACCGCGTCGCCGAGCGATCGCGCATCGGAGATCATGCCCACGACGGAAGGCGACGGCACGTCGCCCAGCATGTGAATCGTGAAGATGCACAGGGCCATGGCGGTGGCACGCATGGCCGGCGAGACCTCATTGATGATCGCGGAGTTGATCGGGCCGGTCGACGCGAAGAGGCACAGCTCCGCGACAACGATGGCGGGCCAATACGCCTGAGGCTGTGGCGCGGCGTGTCGCGACGACTTCAGCAGCCGATCGCCGATCCAGCCGCCGCCGTAGGTGCCGACGAAGCCGGTGACGACCACGATCGCGCCGAACTGTACCGTGGCGTGCGCCTTGGGGATGCCGCGCACGCGCTCGAGGAAGGTCGGCGTCCAGAATGCCAGCGCGCCGATTGCGAAGGTGTACGCCGCGTAGCCCAGCACTGTCAGGAGATACGACCGGTTGCGGAGCAACGTCCGATAGGAGCGCCCCGTATGTCCCGGCGGTGACTCCTCGGCGGTGTCCTGGCTTCCGCGCGGCGGATCGTAGAGGCGCAACGCGAACACGGCGAGGATGAGCCCCGGCACGCCCGCCACGAAGAACGCCTGCCGCCATCCGAAGTAGTGGTCGACGAGCCCGCCCACGATGTAACCCAGGGCGGAC
>QHTW01000293.1 GCA_003220955.1 Gemmatimonadota bacterium
GGTGTCACGGTTCTGACGTCCCATGACGCCGCGGAGCTCGAGGGTGTGTTGGGACGCGGCGTGCCCGACGTCGGCTTCGAGGCCGAGCGACTCGGGCAGGCGGCCTTGCACGCGGGGTTGCGGGGCGTAGTCGCGTCGGGTCAGGAACTGGGGCTGCTGCGCGAGGCGCTCGGACCAGACCCGTGGATCGTCGTGCCGGGAATTCGCGCCCCGGGAGAGCCGGCTGGCGATCAAGTGCGCACTGTCGAGCCGGCTGAAGCAGTGCGGCGCGGCGCGACCCACCTCGTGGTGGGCCGGCCGATCACCGCCGCCCACGACCCTGTCGCCGCGTACCAGAGGTTGGTCGACGGGCTCGATTGAGGGTATTAACCGACCTATGCGTACGCCGCGGGGTTGGCTTTGGATCTGGATGATGGCGCTGGCGATTCCCGCCTATGGCCAAGTCACGCTCTCCGATGCAGCCGCGCGCGCCAAGCAGGCCTTGTCCGCGCATGACGCCGAGGGCTTGGTTGGTGCGAGCTCCAACCTCGTGCTCCAGATCCCCGGTGCCGATCCGTCGTCACCCCTGGGACGCTCCCAAGCGATCGAGCTGCTGCGCCGGTACTTTCGGCCCGCCGAGGAGCGCGGGCTCGATGTGACGGCGATTCGTGAGGTCGAGCCGGGGAGGGGGTTCGTCGAGCTGGCCCGCCGTTATGTGGTGGCCGGGACAAGCGAACTGCGACGTGAAACGTTGTTTCTGGGCTACCGGTTACAGGGTCGCGACTGGCGGCTCGTCGAACTGCGGAGTGCGCCGTAATTGATTGTGGTACGGCCCCTTGCGTGAAGTTCAGACCCCGTCTATTGTTCACGGCTCAGCCAGAAAATATTTCACTTTTTAGGGAGCAGCCTGTTGAAGGTACGTTCGAGCGTGCGCCCCATCTGCGAGCACTGCAAAGTCGTGACGCGCCGGGGCGTGATTCGCGTGATCTGCAAGCGCAACCCCAAGCATAAACAGCGGCAGGGTTAGGGAGAGGCATGGCACGTATTGCAGGCGTGGATCTGCCGCGCGACAAAAAAATCCAGTACGCACTTCCGTACATCTTCGGCATCGGTCCCAGCAATTCGGTCAAGATTCTCGCGGAGACGGGCATTAGCCCGGACGCGCGCGTGCGCGATTTGCGGGACGCCGAAGTCGCCCGGCTGCGGCAAGTGATCGAGCGGGACTACAAAGTCGAGGGCGCGTTGCGGACCGAGGTCGCGATGAACATCAAGCGGTTGATGGACATCGGGACCTACCGCGGCGGGCGCCATCGCAAGAATCTACCGGTGCGCGGCCAGCGCACGCACACCAATGCGCGCACGAAGAAGGGGCCACGGCGCGCGATCGCGGGCAAGAAAAAGCCCGTCCTCAAGAAATAGAGGCACATGGCGGACGTCAAACCAGAAGCGAAAGCAGAAGCCAAACCCGACGCAAAGCCCGAGGCCAAACCGGACGCGAAGCCGACTCCGGTTCGCGCCACGGGGGGGGGCGCTGCCAAGCGGACCAAGAAAGTCGTGGAATCGGAAGGCATCGCGCATGTCACCGCGACGTTCAACAACACGCTCATCACGATCACCGACTTACAGGGCAACGCGCTCACGTGGGGCTCGTCGGGCAAGGCCGGTTTCAAGGGCTCCAAGAAGTCCACGCCGTTCGCGGCAACGGTGGACGCCGAGCAGGCGGCGCGCGAGGCGCTGAACCTGGGCGTGAAGCGCGTGCACGTCCGCGTCCAGGGTCCCGGCTCAGTGCCGGGCTGCAGATCCGTTCGATTCGCGACGTGACGCCGATTCCGCACAACGGGTGCCGGCCGCCCAAGAAGCGGCGGGTCTAGCATGGCGCGCTACACGGGACCGGTCTGCAGATTGTGCCGGCGCGAAGGCACCAAGCTGTTTCTCAAGGGCACACGCTGCCTGACGGAGAAATGCGCCGTCGAGCGGCGTGCGTACGCGCCGGGGCAGCATGGACAGTCGACCGGACGGCGCCGCAAAGCGTCGGAGTACGCCAAGCAGCTGCGCGAGAAGCAGAAGGTGAAGCGGATCTACGGCCTCTCCGAGCGCCAGTTCCGCAACCTCTTCGAGCGGGCGATCAAGGAGCCGGGTGTGACGGGCGAAGCGCTGCTCGTGGCCCTCGAGAGCCGGCTGGACAACCTGGTGTACCGGATGGGCTTCGCGACCTCGCGCAAGCAGGCGCGTCAGCTCGTGCGGCATCGCCACATCCTCGTCAACGGCCGCACGGTGGACATTCCCTCCTACCGCGTGTTGGTCGGGGACGAAGTGCGGGTCGCCGATGCGAGCCGTGAGCTCGTGCAGGTGAAGGTTGCGCTCGAGCAGTTCGGACGTGGACAACCAGTTTCATGGATCCAGGTGGACACTGACAAAGTGCTGGGCAAGGTGACCGAGCGGCCGGCACAAGAACAGTTAATCGTCGAGCTCTATTCCAAGTGATTACGACTCTTGATTTGACGGGGTTAGTCCGGCCGCATCTGGTCGAAATGACCAAGCGCGAGGACAATCCGAATTCCGCCGAGTTCCGGCTCCAGCCATTGGAGCGGGGCTACGGCTATACCTTGGGCAATTCGCTGCGCCGGCTGCTGCTCTCCTCGCTGCGCGGCGCGGCGGTCTGGGCGTTCCGCATCGACGGGGTGGTCCACGAGCATCAGACGATCCCGGGCGTTGTCGAGGACGTGCATCAGATCATCCAGCGCCTGAAGCAGCTGACGCTCGTGCTGGCGCCTGAGGTCGACGAGGCCGTGCTGCGCTTCAAAGTGGAGAAGGCCGGTCCCGTCTACGCACGCGATCTCGAGCAGCATGGGTCGGTGTCGATCGTGAATCCCGAGCAGCTGCTGTTCACGGTGCAGGACGACCGCGACATCTCCGGCGAGCTGTACGTGAACAAGGGCCGCGGCTACGTCGAGGCGGAGCAGCATCCCGTCGATCGCACCCTGGCCGTGGACGTCGTACGGATCGACTCGATCTACAATCCGGTGCGCCGCGCGAACTTCACCGTGGCGGAGACGCGCGTCGGACAGCGCACCGACTACGATCGCCTGACGCTGACGGTCGAGACCAATGGCACGATCTCTCCCGAGGACGCGGTGGCGTACGCCGCCGCGCTCGCGCAGGAGCACTTCCGCTTCTTCGTCGATTTCGGGAAGGTGCCCATCGTTCCGGGCGAGCCCGCCGGCAATGGCGGGACCGAAGGCGGGCGGCTGCGGGACGTGCTGAGCCGCGCGATCGACGACGCCGGGCTGTCGGTGCGGTCCGTGAATTCCCTCAAGAATTCCAACATCCGCACGCTGGGCGATCTCGTCCGGTACAAGGAAGACGATCTCCTGAAGGTGAAGAACGTCGGCGAGAAGGCGCTGGGGGAAATCGCCGAGTTGCTGCGCCGTGAGGGCCTGAACTTCGGGATGCAGCTCGAGGAGGCGCCGGGTGGGGAGATTCGCGTCATCGATCCAGGCACCGCGCCGCAGGCGCAGCTGACGGGAACCGAGGAAGAGTAATGCGGCACCGCGCCAAAGGCCGCCAGCTGTCGCGGACGTCGAGCCATAAGAAGGCGACGTTGAACAACATGGCGACGAGCCTGTTCCAGCACGGTGGGATTCAGACCACCGAGGCGAAGGCGAAGGAGCTGCGTCCCTTCGCGGAGCGGCTCATCACGCTGGCGCGGCGCGGCGATTTGCACGCGCGCCGGCTGGTGGAGCGGCGGCTGAAGGATAAGGCGGTCACGACCAAGCTGTTCGCCGAGATCGGCAAGCGATTTGCCGCGCGGCCCGGCGGCTACACGCGCATCGTGAAATTGGGGCATCGCGTCGGCGATGGCGCCGACGTCGCTCGGATCGAACTATTGAGTGAGTAAGACCGCGACGGGTGGGACGTGCAGAATCAAAGGGGACCCCAGCGGGTCCCCTTTTTACGAGGCCTTGGCGACTCGATTCGATTTGATGCACTGCGTGCAGACGCGGATCCGGCGGACGACGCCGTTCACCACGACGCGGACGCGCTGTAGGTTGGGGTACCAGCGCCGGGGCGTCTTGTTGTTTGCGTGGCTGACATTGTGTCCCGCGATGGGACCTTTGCCACAAATCTCACACACTCGAGCCATAGTTCGATCCGACAATGAGTTCTAAGGACGCCGCAAAGAGGCCTAAACCTAAACAGGCCGCCGAGCCCCGACAACCCCGGCAATCCCGCAAAACCGCCGTGATTACCGGCGTCACGGGGCAGGATGGCTCCTACCTTGCCGAGCTGCTGCTCGGCAAGGGGTACGAGGTGATTGGGGTCGTGCGCCGCACGTCGCACGATTCCTATGAACGCATCGGCCACCTGCTCGACCGGGTCCATATCGTCGCGGCCGATCTCCTGGACCAGCATTCGCTGACGACCGTCATCCGCGACGCCAAGCCCGACGAGGTCTACAATCTCGCCGCGCAGAGCTTTGTCCCGACCTCGTGGAATCAGCCCGTCCTCACCGGAGAATTCACCGCGCTCGGCG
>QHTW01000224.1 GCA_003220955.1 Gemmatimonadota bacterium
AGGCCTCCTGGACTGCCCGGAGATTCGGGACGATATACGCATTCGAGTAAAGGACCGCCGAGACCAGCACGGCCGCCGTGCGGTCGTCGATCGTTATGGCGAGCCGTTCGGCCAACGTCGCAGCGGGCATTGCGGGGACCTTGATGACCTCGATGCCTTCCTCCGCCAGCCGATCGAGCTGGCGACGGATCGTGTGGAACTCGCCGTCAGTCGTGACTAACTGCGGACGCTTACGCAGCGGTAGCGCCGACAGGAACCGCACGACCACCTCATGCGTGTTCTGCGCGAGTGCGATGCGCTCAGGCGTGTCGGCGAGCAGCCGCGCAAAGCCGCGCCGCACCTCGTTGGCCTTCTGGAACGCGAGATCCCAGACGTCATCGACATGCTCGGCCGTGTCGAGCCAGGCCTGCTGCTGCGCTGCGAAGCCGACATCGGGCCAGGCTTGATGGGAGTGGCCGGTGAGGAGAATCCTTTCCGTGACTCGAAACCGGGTGTAGTGCTGTGCGAGCGCTGCCGGGTTGATCACAGCTCGGAGCGGATCGCCCAGAGATCGGGGAAGGCGGGCTGGTTCAACGTCTGCATCAGGTATTCCGCACCGGCAGAACCTCCCGTCCCTTGTTTCGTTCCGATCGTCCGCTGTACCATCTTCACGTGGCGGTACCGCCACTCCATGAATCCCTCATCGAGATCGACGAGCCGCTCGGCGATCTGGGCCACTGTCGGGTTTTTCTTGTAGACCTCCACCAATATTCGCTGGACTTCGGGTGAGGGCTCATACGCCTCGCTAGGATCGCGCTGCAGGAGTGACTTCGGGACCGGATACTTATTGGCCGCGAGATATTGAAGGAAAGCATCCCAGAGCGTCGGCTGCTTGAACCGCCGCTCGACGCGCTTGCGGTTCTCGCTGCCCTCGGGATAGCGCTCGAATGACGGCCGGCCTTTCTTGCCGAGAATGAATTCGATTTCGCGGAATTGATGGGACTGAAATCCACTCCCCGACTCCAGCCGGTCCCGGAACGACAGAAAGTTGAGCGGCGTGATCGTTTCGAGCACATCGATCTGCGCGACCAATGTTTTCAGAATCGTGAGAATCCGTTTCAGCGTCGCGGCCGCGAGCGGTGTGTCGTTCACGCGCAGGAGCTTCTGTAAATAGTCGAACTCGTGGAGCACTTCCTTGAACCACAGCTCGTAGACCTGGTGGATGATGACAAAGAGCGTCTCGTCGTGCTCGAGCTCCCCAGGCCGGGGCTGCTGCAGCGCGAGGAGCTCGTCGAGCTTCAAGTAACTGGCGTAGGTGACGGTCATAGCCAGGGCTTGTAGCGCTTGAGCGTCGCGTAGGGATCGGGCCAGGGAAGCGGGTAGCCCTGCTCGTAGGCCGCGTGACGCGTCCAGTAGGGGTCCCACAGATGCGCGCGCGCGAGCACGCAGAGATCGGCGCGCCCCGCCGCCAGAATCGTGTTCACATCCTGATACGACGAGATATTGCCGACCGCCATCGTCGCGATGCCCACCTCGTGCCGGATCCGGTCGGCGAACGGCGTCTGAAACTGCCGGCCGTACTGCGGCTTGGCATCGGCCACCGTCTGGCCGGCGGAGACATCCGTGATGTCGCAGTCGTGCGCTTTGAGTAGGCGCGCCACGTCGACCGCATCGCCCGGTTGCATCCCCCCGGGCGCCCAGTCGACCGCCGAGATCCGCACGGATATCGGCTTGTGGGCGGGCCAGGCGCCGCGCACGGCGTCGAAGACCTCGAGGGGAAACCGCATCCGGTTCTCCAGCGAGCCGCCGTATTCGTCGGTGCGCTGGTTCGTAAGCGGCGAGATGAAGCTCGCGAGCAGGTAGCCGTGCGCGAAGTGCAGCTCGAGGAGGTCGAACCCCGCTTCCTGCGACATCTGCGCCGCCCGGATGAAGTCCTGCTTCACCCCGTCCATGTCGGCGCGGGTCATCTCCTTGGGGACTTGGGAATAGGGAAAGTAGGGAATAGGAGAAGCGGAAATGATTGGCCAATTCCCGTCCGGCAACGGCTCGTCCATCCCCTCCCACATCCGTTGCGTGGACGCCTTGCGGCCGGCGTGGCTGAGTTGTACGCCGATTTTCGACGACGTATTTCGACGAATAAACTCGACGATTCTTTTCCACGCCTTTATGTGTTCTGGCTTGTACATCCCGGTGCACCCCGGCGAGATGCGGCCCTCGCGCGACACGTCGGTCATCTCCGTGAACAGGAGCCCAGCGCCGCCGATCGCGCGGCTCCCCAAGTGCACGAGATGCCACTCGTTCGGCATGCCGTCCTCGGCGACGTACTGACACATCGGGCTCACCACTACTCGGTTGCTCAATACCAGGTCGCGCAACTTGAATGGCGTGAACATGGGAGGACGTGCGTCGTGCGTCGTGCGTGGTACGTGCGACTGCTTCTCCGCTTCCGTGTCGTACCACTCGTCGATTGTCTCGACGAACTTGGGATCGCGCACCTTCAAGTTGTCGTGTGTGATCCGCAGGCTGCGCGTGAGGAGATTGAACGCGAACTGCAGCGGCTCGAGGTTCATGTAGCGCTCGGTGTCCTCGAACCACTGCAAGCTGACCTGCGCCGCGCGCTGCAGGCTCTCCACCGCCGGCCGCCGCTCGGCCTCATAGTCAGTGAGTGCGAACCGCACGGCGGGATGTCGCTGCAAGGCGCCCGCCAGCGCGATGGCGTCTTCGATCGCGAGCTTCGTCCCGGACCCCACTGAAAAATGCGCCGTGTGCGCCGCGTCGCCCACGAGCACGATGTTGCCGTGCGACCAAGACGCGTTTTTGATCGTGACGAAATTGCGCCACAGCGAGCGGTTCGTGAGCAGGCGATGGCCCTGGAGCTCTTCCTTGAAGAGCGCCTCGCAGAATTCGACCGTGTCGTCTTCGCTTGCCCGATCGAGTCCCGCCTTACGCCACGCGGCCTCCGTGGTCTCGACGATGAACGTCGAATGTCCCTGCTCGTACTGATAGGCGTGCACGCGCCACAGCCCGTGCGTATCGCCCTTGAAGTAGAACGTGAACGCGGGGAAGGGACGGGTCGTGCCGAGCCAGACGAAGCGGTTGGACCGTTCGTCCAGCGTGGGCTGGAAGTGCTCGACGTAGGTGGAGCGCACGACGCTGTTGAAGCCGTCGGCGCCGACCACGAGATCCGCATCGGCGTACACGGCCGGATCGGTGACGTCGGTGCCGACCTCGATACACACGCCCAGCGCTTTGCAGCGCCGCCCCAAGACCCGCAGCAGTGCCCGACGCGACAGGCCGCTGAAGCCGTGCCCGCCCGAGCGGATGACGTGGCCGCGGTAGTGGATGCTGATGTCGTCCCAATGAAAGAACTCGCGCGCCAGCGCGTCGTACGTCTCCGGATCGGCCGCCGCCAGGTTGTTTTGAGTCGCGTCTGAGAAGACCACCCCAAAGCCGTACGTATCCTCCAGCCGGTTGCGCTCCAGGATCGTGATCTCGTGCCGGGGATGCGCTTTCTTCATCAGAATGCCGAAGTAGAGCGCCGCGGCCCCGCCGCCAATCGTCACGATTCTCACTTGACGAGCTGTCCCGCGATAATCAGGTGTTGGATTTCAGTCGTTCCTTCATAGATGCGCAAGGCACGGATGGACCGATACAACCGGTCTACCGGATTGTCCGCCAGAACTCCACGGCCGCCCAGGATCTGGACGGCGTCATCCACGATCCGCTGCGCCGCTTCCGTGGCGAAGGCTTTTGCTATCGCCGCTTCGAGCGTGACCCGGGGCGCGCCGCGGTCCTTTTCCCACGCCGCGCGATACACGAGCAGCCGCGCGGCCGTCAGGTCGGTGGCCATGCGGGCCAGTTTCTCCTGAATCAGCTGGAACTCCGCGATCGGCTTGCCGAACTGTCGCCGCGTCTTCGCATGCGCGAGCGCTTCGGCGAGGGCGCGCGCCGCCATGCCACATGCCGCGGCGCCGACTGTGCAGCGCACGCGATCGAGCGTCGCGAGACCGAGCTTGAATCCTTCGCCATCAGCATCGAGGCGGCATGCACTTGGGACGCGTGCTTTCTGAAAGGCGATTTCGCCCAAAGGGTGCGGGGCAGAAAGGACCAGGGTCCGCACCAGCCGTAGACCCGGCGTGTCTGCAGCCACCACGAAGCACGCGATACCCTTGTCCTTCTTGGTGCGATCGGTCGTAGCGAACACCGTGTAGAAGTCCGCAATGCCGGCGTTGGAGATGAAGGTTTTGGTGCCGGAGAGGACGTACCCATCGCCGTCCGGTTCCGCGGTTGCACCGAGGGACGCGACGTCGGAGCCGGCGTCCGGCTCGGTCATCGCGAACGACGCCATCGCTCGACCCTGCGTGGCCGGCTCCAGCCAGCGGTTGCGCATCATGGCGTTTGCCGAGAGCAGCATCGGAACGACACCAAGCGCCTGCAACGCGAACACGGCGTCGGCGAGCGGCGAGGCGGCGGCGAGCGCTTCGCGGACCAGGCAGCAGGCGCGCCAGTCCTGATCACGAATGGGTTGGAACCACCCGGCCGCGCCCAGTTTCGCGAGCAGCTCGCGCGCCTGAAGGCGCGCGGCGGCGTCGTCTGCGGGCTCTGCCAGCGGTGCGAGCACGCGGGTGGCAAACTCACTCACTCGCTCGGCCAGCGTGACATGCTTCTCGTCGAGAAAGGCGCGGACCGGCCCGGTGTCGACCATCAAATGAATTTGGGGTCGCGCTTGGCGCGGAAGGCGTCGTGGGCTTCGCGGAAGTTCGGCCCCTGCATCAGTTGCGCCTGCACTTCCGCTTCATACGCCAGCGCGGCTTCGAGATCGAGGGCGGCCTCTGCCTCGAGCGCCTGCTTCGTGACGCCGAGCGCCGCCGCCGGCCCGAGCGCCAGCTTTTCGGCGATGGCGCGAGCTTCGACCAGAACCTGTGCTTGCGGGACGACGCGATTGTAGAGACCGATTTCGTGCGCCCGTTTCGCGTCGACGAAGTCCCCCGTCAACAGCATTTCGGTCGCGTGGCCATAGCCGACGATGCGGGGCAGGAGCCACGCGGCGCCCATATCGGCCCCCGAGAGGCCGACCTTCGTAAAGAGGAAAGCGATCTTGGCGGATTCCGCCGCAATCCGAATGTCGCACGCGGCCGCGACGACCGCGCCCGCGCCCGCCACCGTGCCGTTCAGGGCGCCGACGATGGGCCGGCGACAATGCCGCATGGCGAGGATGAGGTCGCAGGTGAGGCGGGTGAACTCCTGTAGCGCGTCGAGATCGCGGCCGAGCAGCGCACCAATGATGTCCTCGACGTCGCCGCCGGAGCAGAAGGCCCGTCCGGCGCCCGTGATGATGATGGCGCGCACGCCGGGCTCGGTGTCGAGGTTCCGGAACGTGTCGCGAAGGTCGCGATAGACCTCGAACGTCAGCGCATTGAGACGTTCGGGCCGGTTGAGGGTGATGGTCGCGACCGCGGTCTTGGTGTCGAGATCGTACAAAAATGACTTCATAGGATCGCGATGGCCTCGATCTCGACGAGCGCTTTCGAATCCATGAGCGATTTGACCTCGACGACGGCCATGGCGGGATAGTGGCGTCCCATATGTCGGCGGTGAACTTCGCCGAGTGGCGTGAGGTTGGCGAGGTACGCCGGCCGATCCGTGATGTAGCAGACCATGCGACCCACGTTCTCCGGCTTGCCTCCCGCCGAGCGCACGACTTCCATCACGCGACCCAGCGCGCCGTCCCACTGCGCCACGAACTCGCCGACCGGCACGATCTGTCCCGCAACGAACAGCAGGCGGCCGCTCTTCTCGCCCAACATCCCATGATTCCAGCCACTCGGCCGCGCGCCGAATGCTTCCGGGTTGATGATCTCGAACGCCATGGTCCTCCTAGCCTGCGATCGTAATGGCCTTGCCGTTGGGCCGCTGGCCGTGCGGGTCGCACAGCCTGAGGACCGCCTGCGCGACCTCGTCCGGCGTGATCAGCCGTTTCTGGCCCGCCGAGTCGAGCATCGCGGTGAGCGCTTCTGCGGGAGTCTTGCCGGTTTTCGCGACGACCCGCGCGACTGATTCTTTCGTCATCTCCGTGTCCACAAACCCGGGGCAGACGGCGTTGCACGTCACCTTCGTGCCCTCGAGCTCTGCGGCGACGCTCCTTGTCAAACCAATCACGGCGTGCTTCGCGGCGGCGTAAGCGGCGATGTAGCGAGCGCCCGCCAATCCAGCGACCGACGCGATATTCACGACCGATCCCTGTTTGCGCATGACCATCGCCGGAATGAACGCCTGCGTACAGAGAAACGTACCAGTCGCGTTCACCGCGAGCACCCGATTCCAATCTTCCAGCGTGATCTTGCCGAGCGGTGCGCTGTGCGCGGCGCCCGCGCTGTTGACCAGGATGTCGACCACGCCCGCCCGCCGAGCCGCGGCTTGCGCCAGGCCGTGCACGCTCGCGGCATCGGTGACGTCGCAGAGCACGGCCCACGCCTTGCCACCTCGCCCGCGAATTTCCGCGGCCACCCTCTCGATACGATC
>QHTW01000225.1 GCA_003220955.1 Gemmatimonadota bacterium
AAGACGCGAATGCCGCGCTGCGTGAATTCCTTGATCAACGGAGGCCCTTCGCGGTTGTACAGGACGGGGCCGATCTTCGCCCAGCGCAGCCCCGGAAGCCGGCCCGCCAGGCCCAGGGCCTCGCGGCCACTGGGGACGTCGAATGCGACGATCAGCTCAGCCATGCATCAGCTCCCGCGCGATACGCACCGGCACTCGGGGGTCAGCCAGTGCGGCGGTTCCGATCGCGACCAGCGAAGCGCCCGCTGCAAGATACTCTCGCGCGTCGGAGAGCGTGCGGACGCCGCCGACACCGATGACGCGCATGCCGACCTGCTCGCGGACGCGGCGAGTCGCCAGCACGCCGACCGGCAGGAGCGCCGGACCGCTGAGCCCGCCGCTGCCGTTGCCGAGCCGCCGATCGAGCGATCCCGGTATCGTGTTCACGAGACTCACCGCCTCGGCGCCCGCGTCGCGCGCGACCCGGGCCATGGCGGGAATGTCGGGCAGCACCGGAGACAACTTGACGGTGAGCGGCCGCGTGGACACGTCGCGACACGCCCGCACGAGCTCGCCGAGACAGCGAGGCTCCGCACCGAACTCCAACCCGCCCGCATTGGTGTTCGGGCAGGAGGCGTTGATTTCAAAGGCGGCGATTGGCTCGAGGGGCGTCAGTCGTTCGATCACCTGCACGTAGTCTCCGACTCTCGCTCCAGCCACGTTCACGATGACGCGCGCGCGACGCAGGCGTTGCGCGAGCCAGGGCAGCTCGTGCTCGGCGACATGCGTCGCCCCGGGGTTCGCGAGCCCCACCGCGTTCAGCATGCCGCCGCGGAACTCGGCCACGCGCAGCGCCGGGTGACCCTGCCGCGGTTCCGGCGTCACCGCTTTCGTGACGATGCCACCGAGTAGATCGAGATCGATGATCTCATCGAGCTCGCGCCCGAACCCGGCGGTGCCGGCAGCAAGAAGGATTGGATTTTGGAACGTCGTACCGAACAGCGCGACCGCACTCAAGGCAGCGGACCTCGCGGGCCGGACCGGGGTGCGCCGAACCTGGCCCCGGTGGGAAGGGCGACGGTTCGCACAGTCGCGACGCCCAGGGCTCTGCCCAGGGAGTCCTCCGCGGCAGCATACGCAACGCTCGACTCACCGTGGAACGCGCGCGTGTACGGCGAGTCGGCATAGCGCGAGTCCAGCAGGGCGACGATCGAATCGCGACGGTCGGGCAAGACGGCCAACGCGGCGATCAGCGCCTTCGGCGCGTAGAGCGAGCCGGGGTCGCGGGCAGCGGCATCGAGAAACAGCTCCGCGGCGAGTGCCGGCGCGTGAAGCGAATCGCGCGCGACTTCGGCGACGCGGAACCGCGCCGCGGGTGTCTCAGCAACGGTCATCACGTTCGTGAGCAGCTCGAGCAACTGTGCCGCCCCTGCGATTTCAGGCTCGGTGCGAAGCAGCTGTGTCAGCTCGCTGACCACCGGCGTGAGACCGCTGGTCGTGCCGGCCCTCGCTATGCGAAGCCGCTGTTGGCCGAGGAGCGCGCTGCGCCTCGCCGCAGCATCGTGCGAGCGACTGAAGTGGTCCACCGCCCGGGCGTAATCCGCCCGCACCATCGCCACCTCACCCGCGATGCACTCGGCGCGCGAGCGTCGGTCGGCAGCGCTGGATGCGAGCGGCGCGGTCAACGCGGCGTCCGCTTCCAGCAGATCACCGCTCGCCAGGGCGCATGCGGCGGCCGCGAGATCGACGCGCTCCCGGAGCGACGGGTCCCGCACGGCCGCGCGCGCCTGCGCAAGCGGTTCGGCGGCGTCCGGGCACGCGCCGGACCGAGCCAACGCTTCCGCCCGCAGCGCCAATGCGTCGTCTGCCCAACGGCTGTGCGGATGCCGCAGCGTCACGATTTGGGCTTGGCCGGCCGCTTGTATCCATTCCGCGCGGGCCTCGGACGACCGGCCACGTTGCTCGAGCCGTCTCGCCTCTTTGGCATGCCGCTCCGCACTCCACATGCTGTTGTAATATGCGCAACCACCGGCCGTGGCCGCCGTCGCCAAGATCATCACGGCGCGACGCCAGATCATCGTGCCTGTCCGCCCCCCCCTCCTCCAACGGCAATTTTTCGCTCGAACTCCAGCAGGTAAGCTACGATCCCATCCGCGATCGCGGTCGCAATCTTGTGCTGTCCCGTCGCCGAGGCGAGAAACGCCCCGTCGGAGGGATTGGTGGCAAACCCGGTTTCGACCAGGATGGACGGTCGCCGCGCCGCCGCGAGCACCAGGAACGGGCCCTGCTGTACTCCCCGATCCTCCCCGGGATGAATTCGCGCGACCTTTCCCTGCACCAGCTCCGCCAGGCGCGCAGACTCGCGCAGATACTCATTCAGCTGCAGGTCGCGCAGAATGAAACCGAGCGGCCCGTCCACCACAGGCGACGTCTCGAACCGCAGGGCATCGTTTTCCATTTGCGCCACGCGTTTCTGGTCTTCCGTCTTTGCATCCGACAGGAAATAGGTTTCGACGCCGTTCACCGACGTCTGCCGTCTCCCCGCCGGCATCGAATTGACGTGAATGCTGACGAACAAGTCACAGTCCGCCCGGCAGAAGGTCGGCCGGTTGGCGAGGTCAATGAGGGTGTCGGTCGAGCGCGTGAGCACGACGTTCAGCCCACGTCGCAGCAGCTCGGCCCGGAGCAGCTTGCCGACACCGAGCGTGATGTCCTTTTCGGTAAGGCCGCCCGGGAAATGGAGACCGGGGTTTCCGGGATCGATGCCACCGTGTCCGGGATCGACGACAATCGTGTGGGCAAGCCGTAACCCCGTGACTGGATTTGGGGCCGCTGGCACCGCCACCGGTGGAATTGCGACCGCAGTGTGAGGAGCTGCGACCGCCGTCGGGGGGGGGGGCGCTGCGACTGCCCTCGTGGTGACCGCGGGCGCCGGCTGCTCGTCCAGCCGCGAGAGCCCGGGATTCCAGCGATAGCGGTTCGCCAGGAGACGGGGCACGTGGCCCGTGAGCCAATGGAGTGGCAAAAACAGCGTATCACGCGCGACGTACGGCGCGCCGACAAGGGGGTAAGCCGCCCCGTCATACCGGAAGAACGGAGATCCGACATCGAATTCGAACACGCGGTCGTCCAACGTCACGCGCGCCGCCGAGCCCCCCCCGTCGAGTGACACCGTGAGTCCGAGGGGCTGCGCCAGCAGCACCGCGGCGACCGCCGCGGCACCGGCCTCATTGGTGACCGGAATACTGGCCTGACCGCGCGACGTCGCGATCAGGACCTGTTGCGGGACCAGAGCCGCAAGGAGGAGGAGAACCATCATGACCGTCTCCCCTTCACAACGCGTGCCATCTCGCGTTCGGCGACGCGCCGCTTCAGGTCTTCGCGCTTATCGTGCGCCTTCTTCGCCTTGGCAAGCGCGATCGCAACTTTGGCCAGACCGTCCTTGAAATAGATCTCCAAGGGGACAACGGTGAGTCCTTTTTGGGTCGTCGCGCCGAGCAGCTTGCGGATTTCGCGCTTATGGAGGAGCAGTTTGCGGGAACGAGCCGGCGGTGGATTGTTGTAGCTGCCGGGACCGTAGTGCGAGATCGTCATCCCCTCCAGCCAGACTTCCCCATTCCGAACGTGGGCGTAAGCCTCGCTCAAGCTCGCCTTGCGATCACGTAGCGACTTTACTTCGGTCCCTGTAAGCACGAGTCCCGCCTCCCACGTCTCCAGGAGATGGTAATCGTGCCGGGCTTTAGGGTTCCTGGCGATGGAGATTTTTTCCACGCTGTCGTCGGCAAGATACGCATTGACTTGGGGTTATACAACAATCTAGATTGCCGTTCCTCAAAAATCTGGCCGAAGTGGTGGAACTGGTAGACGCGCTGGCTTCAGGAGCCAGTGGGCGCAAGCCCGTGGGGGTTCGAGTCCCCCCTTCGGCACTCAGTACCGCGGTATCTCCGGATCAACTTCCCGCGCCCAAGCATCGATTCCGCCCGCGAGGCTGCGTACGTTGGCGAATCCCGCGCCCACGAGAATCTCGCGAGCTTTGAGCGACCGCTGGCCGTGATGACAGTGGGTCACGATCTCCGCATGTGACGGGATTTCTGCCAAGCGGCTCGGCAGCTCGCGCAGTGGAATCAGCCGGGCGCCTTCGATGCTCGCAATCTCCGCTTCCAGCGGCTCACGAACATCGACAAGCAGCAAATTGGGTTTGCGACTGCGTTCGTGTTGCAAGTCGCGCGGAGTGATTTCGACCCCTTCCGCATTCCCGCGCCCCGCTTCCACCACTCCGCAGAATGCGTCATAGTCGATCAGCCGCGTGACGGTCGGGTGCTGACCGCACACGGGACACGCGGGATCCTTTTCGAGCGCCAACTCGCGGAACTGCATGCGCCGGCCGTCGAACAGCAGCAGACGACCGATTAGCGGCTCGCCAAAGCCGACGATCAGCTTGATCGCTTCCAGCGCTTGCAGCGAGCCGATGATGCCCGGCAGGACGCCGAGCACGCCCCCTTCGGCGCACGACGGCACGAGATCGGGCGGCGGCGGCTCGGCATACAAGCAGCGATAGCAGGGCCCCTGTTTCGCGAAGAACACGGAGACCTGGCCGTCGAACCGAAAGACCGAGCCGTAGATGTTCGGCTTGCCCAACAACACACAGGCATCGTTGACGAGATAGCGGGTGGGAAAATTGTCGGAGCCGTCGACCACGATGTCGAATTTGCTCAGGATCTCGAGCGCGTTGGCTGACGTCAACCGCTGACCGAACGCTTCAACCTGGACGTGCGGATTGATGTCGCGCAGTCGCGCCCGAGCCGAGTCCGTCTTCGCCCTGCCGATGTCCGACGTCCCGTGGAGGATCTGACGCTGCAGGTTGCTGCGATCGACGAGATCGAAGTCGACGATGCCGAGCGTGCCGACGCCGGCGGCGGCGAGATAGAGCGCGGCGGGCGATCCCAAGCCGCCCGCGCCGACCAGCACGACGCGCGCTTCGCGGAGTTTCGCTTGACCTTGGAGACCTACATCGGGAAGCGTGAGGTGCCGCGAGTACCGCAGCAGCTCCTCATGGGACAGCGTCGTCAATTGCCCGACGCCACCCCGGCGATCTGGTACACTTGGGGCTCGGCATGCAGCAGATCGGCGAGCGTGACGCTGGCGAGCACTTCGTTGATACGCCGCTCGAGCAGGCGCCAAACGGGACGAATACTGCAGGCGGTCGCCGGATCGCAGCGCTCATCGTCCACGCGGTGGAGATCGCAATTTACTTCGAAGGTCACGTGCTCGGACGCTTCAATGACGTCCTTCACGCTCACGGCCTGGGCCTCACGCGCGAGGAGATAGCCGCCGCGCGCCCCGCGCACTGACTCGACCAAACCGGCACGCCGCAGGCGCAGCAGGATCTGCTCGACGTAGTCATGGGGCAGGCGTTCTTGCTCGGACAACTCGCGGGCGGCCACGGGACCCTGCCCCGCGCGCCGGGCCAGATGAATCGAGACGATTAACCCGTATTCCGCCCAGGTCGTAACGCGCATGGGGGGAATATGCGAGAGAGGTTATCGGGATTCAATGGCTCGCGTGCTCGAGCTGGGGACTCAGGCTGACACCGAGCTGCACGAGGAATGCGTTGCGGTTGTTCGGATCATTACCCTGCAGCCACAGCACGCGCGCGTTGACGTTCGCCATCAGCGTCGGGCCGCTGAAAATGTCAGCGCCGAGTCCCCCCTGGGCACCCTCTGCGAGGCCGCGGTCGGCGCCGATCGCCGGGAAACCCGCAAGCAACACCCCCAGCTCGGCGTAGAAGCGTCCCCACGCTGAATACAGCGACGGCTCATACCCGGGGGCAAACAGGATGGCGTAGGGACTGCAGTCGCTCGAACAACCGGTCCTCACGCGCAACGGCGCATAGTCGATCTGCAGCCCGAGCGACCCGCCCTTCTTTTGGTCCCGACGGAACCGCACGCCCACCGTCGGGCCACGACCCTCGAGCGGCCCACTGAGCGGCGCTAGGATGCCGAGCGCGGGACCCAGCGTACCATTCAGCAATTGCGTCTTCTTGCTCGGACTCCCGAACGCGAATGAGACGTTGGCGCGTCCTTCGAGCGCTTTGATAGCGCTATTCGGGACCTGAAAGAACCGGCCCTCCACCAGCGCGGCGGCCTGGTTCCCGAGATTGAAGCGCACACCAAGCCCGAAACCCAGTCCCAGCTCGTTCGTGGTTTGCGCGCCGGTGCTGCAGCCCAACAATGCCAGCGTGGGATCCTGATCGAGCACACGCGCCAACCCGATGGCGGTCGACGCGTACGGCGCGACGCCTTTCGCGCCGACGGGATAATAATTCGACTCGACCCCGATGAACGTCATCTGCCGCAGGCAGCTGTTATTCGAGAGATCGCCGTAACGGGACACCCCGACGCCGAATTCGCCGTCGTCGCCGGACAGCAATGCCACGCTGCCGCCAAACGACGTGAACCCATTGCTCCCGCCAGAGCCGTTTTCGATCGAGATGGAGGAGATCGTGGGGCCGATGCGCGCGCGGCGCTGCGCGGCACTGCTACCGGCAACCGCGAGCGCGACGACGATCAGCGATAGGGTGCGCATGGAAGGACTTCTACGCTGTCGCGCTCGCGGGTGCCGTGACTCGGGTCACTTCACGAGCAATCCCACCACGAGCCCGGCGGCGTTCATCCGCACGAGCCACTCCCAACACGTTGCCATTTGCAGCCTGCGAACCTTGGTGTACCAGACGCCGCTACCCACCATCGCGAGAAAGATCGTGGGCAACCACAGCACGGTTGCGAACTCCATGCCGGCGAGCGGCGGGCTGTTCTGGACCCACAGCGCGCCGCGGAAGCGGGCGTAGAACCACGCCAGGAACACCCCGAAGGCAAGCGCCAGCACCGCCGACTTCGCGAGCGCCGGACCCATGAACGACTTCATCTGTTCCGGCGTCAGCTGCTCGCCGAACGCTTCCAAGCC
>QHTW01000226.1 GCA_003220955.1 Gemmatimonadota bacterium
CGACTTTGGCGAGGAGAGCCGTGACGAGCGTGAGCCCCGCCGCGAGCGCGCCCGTCGCTCTCGTCGGCGGCTTGGCCGCCTTGGCCACGACGATCCCCAGCAGCCCGCCGACACCCCACGCGGCGATGCCGACAGGGTGGTGGGTCACATACACGAGGCCCACCCAGGCGACGATGATCCCGATTGCCGCGATCAGACCGGCCAGGAGGGGCGATCCACCGTCAGGCTTCGTGCCAGCTTTCCCACCGTAGACACGGACCGTGGTCATGCGGCATACGATAGTGAGCGATGTTCCGGTTTGCACGACGGATTATGACTTCTGGCGCGCCCCTCAACGCGTCGTCATGACCACCGGGGCGTGGTCGCTGGTTCCCACGTCGGCCAGCACGACACAGCTGGTTGCCTGCGCGGCGATGCCCGGTGAGGCCAGCACGTAATCGAGCCGCCAGCCGATGTTCCGCGCGCGCAGATTGCGCCACGGCGCCCACCAGGTAAACAGATTCGGGTTGTCGGGATCGAATTGGCGGCCCAGATCCGCCAGCCGCGTTTCGAGCAGTGCTTCGAACAGCGCGCGCTCCTCAGGCCGCTGCCCGACGGCGTTCGGCTTGCGCTCCTTGGGATGCACGTCCATCTCCGCGCGCGCGATGTTCATGTCCCCGCAGAGAATCAGTTCCCGGCCTTCGGCCCTGAGGTGCGCGGACCAGTCGATAAGGCTTTTCACGAACGCCAGCTTCGCCGGATAATCCTTGCCCCCGTTGGGAACATAGGTCGAGGCGATTACCAGATCGCCATGCTCGACCTGGACGATGCGCGATTCCATGTCGAAGGGCGGGTGCCGGAATACCGGATCGACGGCGAAGAGATCCTTGCGGACGTGCAACGACACGCCTGAGTAGCCTTTGAGCGTGTGCCAGTAGTCGTGATAATCGGCGACGCGAGACTCGGCCGGGATCTGCGCCGCGGTGGCCTTCAGCTCCTGCAGGCAGACGATGTCGGGCCGCTCGCGCTGCAGCCACTCGCCGAGCTGGGCCGCCCGGGCACGGATGCCGTTCACGTTCCAGGTCGCGATTTTCACGTCGGAATGATAAGCCCCTTGACGCCCCAGGGACGGCCTGTACATTACCGCTCAGTTATGAAACCATCTGGTTATGCTCTAGACGCGACCTTTGCCGCCCTCGCCGACCCGACGCGCCGGGCGATCCTGGCGCGGCTCGCGGACGGCGAAGCGACGGTCACCGAGCTGGCCGCGCCGTTCGAGATGAGCCAGCCGGCGATCTCCAAGCACCTCAAGGTCCTGGAGCGCGCCGGCTTGATCACCCGAGGCCGGGAGGCGCAGCGCCGCCCGCGCAAGCTCGAGCCGCGGCCGCTCGCCGAGGCGACCGACTGGATCGAGCGGTACCGCAGGATCTGGGAAGCGAACTTCAAGCGCCTCGACGCCGTGCTCGAGGAGCTGAAAGGGAAGCAGAAAAAGACCGTGGATGCGCTGATCGAGGAGACAAAACCCAAGCCGAGGAAAAGGAAACCGAGATGACCAAGACCGCGTCCCTGCAAATCACGACACCGACCGACCGCGAGCTGGTGATGACGCGGGTGTTCGACGCGCCGCGGGGCATGGTGTTCGATGCGCTCACCCAGCCCGATCTCGTGCGGCGCTGGCTGCTGGGTCCCCCCGGCTGGACGATGCCGGTGTGTGAGATCGACCTCCGCGTGAGCGGAAAGTATCGCTACGTCTGGCAGAACGCCGACGGCCGGAAAATGGGGATGGGCGGAACGTTCCAGGAGGTCGTGCAGCCGTCGCGCATCGTCGCCACGGAGGTGTATGAGGACTACTGGACGGGTGGTGAGACGCTCGTCACCACGGAACTCGCCGAGACGCGTGGCAAGACCACGGTCAGCACCACCGTCCGCTACGCGTCGCGCGACGCACGGGACGCCGCTCTCAAGATGGGCGCGACGAAGGGCTTGGAGGCGAGCTACAATCGGTTGGATGAGTTGCTGAAAGAGGAGACACCCTAATGGCTAGCCAGACGATTACCCCGTTCCTGTGGTTCGACAAACAGGCCGAGGAGGCCGCGCAGTTTTATGTGTCGATCTTTAAGAACTCCAAGATCCTGAACGTCAGCCGCTACGGTGACGCCGGCCCCGGGCCCAACGGCTCCGTCATGGTCGTGAATTTCCAGCTCGCCGGTCAAGAGTTCACGGCGCTGAACGGCGGCCCGCTGTTCAAATTCAGCGAGGCCTTCTCGTTCGTCGTGAACTGTGAGAATCAAAAGGAAGTCGACGAGTACTGGAGCAAGCTGACCTCGGGCGGCGGCCAGGAGAGTCAGTGCGGCTGGCTCAAGGACAAGTTCGGATTCTCCTGGCAGATCGTGCCGACGGCGCTCGGCAAGCTGATGAGCGATAAGGATCCGGCGAAGGCCAACCGCGTCATGCAGGCGCTGCTACAAATGAAAAAGATCGACATCGCGACCCTCGAGGAGGCCGCGAAAGGCAAGGTGCCGGTCAGCCGTTGACCGTTCGCATTCCCCCCTCGGGGTAGCGCGCGCCCGCGGGGGCCCCGACCTCTTCGAGCTGCGCCACGTCGGCGTCCGACAACTGCACGTTGAGGGCGCCGACGTTTTCTTCGACGTAGCGGCGGTGCTTGGTGCCGGGAATGGGCACGATGTCGTCCCCCTTGTGGAGTAGCCACGCCAGCGCAAGCTGACCGGGAGTGCAGCGCTTCGCGCGCGCGAGCTCATCGACTCGGGCCACCAGATCCAGATTCCGCTGGAAATTCTCGCCCTGAAACCGCGGATGGTTCTTCCGCCAGTCACCGTCGGCGATGTCTTCCGGCCGCTTGATCTGCCCCGTGAGAAAACCGCGGCCCAGCGGGCTGTAGGCGACGAAGCCGATACCGAGCTCGCGCACTGTGGGCAGGATCTCGTCCTCCACGTCGCGGCTCCAGAGGGAGTACTCGGTCTGTGGGGCACTGATGGGGTGGACGGCATGCGCCCGGCGCACCGTCTGCGCGGACGCTTCCGATAGCCCGAGGAATCGCACTTTTCCCTCCCGGACCAGGTCCGCCATCGCGCCAACCGTGTCCTCGATCGGGACCGATCGATCCACTCGATGCTGATAGTAGAGATCGATGTGATTGACGCCGAGCCGGCCGAGCGAGGCGTCGCATGCCGCCTTGACGTACTCAGGGCGGCCGTTCTGGCCGGCCCACTTCCCGTCCGGAGTGCGGACGTTGCCGAACTTCGTCGCGAGGATCGCCTGGTTGCGACGCTTCTTGATCGCTTTCCCGACGAGCACCTCGTTCGTGTACGGTCCGTACACGTCGGCCGTGTCGAGGAAGTTGATCCCCAGGTCGAGCGCGCGATCAATCGTCGCGATCGACTCCACGTCGTTCCGCGATCCATAAAAATCCGACATGCCCATACAACCAAGGCCCAGGGCAGAGACCCGGAGTCCTTGCGATCCAAGACGACGCTGTTCCATGACCTCTCCATTGTTGCGGCGGCTCGACACCTACCCCGGTTCTACCCGGTGACGCCACGCCAGGTCGGCTGGGTATCCAACGCGAGACTCAACTCCTGTCGAGGTGGCCCATGAAAGCGTTCGGCCTTCGGGCTGTCTGTAGTATCGCTCTCCTCGTCGTTGTGGTTCCCGCGGGCGCGCAGGTCATCCCGATCAAGACGATCCCCATCGCCCAGGGCGATCAGTTTCAAATCTTTCCGTCCGACAATCTGGGTCTGGGTGGTGTCTCGATCGCGCTGGCGGATTCGCTGGGAGACCCCTTCGCCAACCCGGCGACGACCGCGCGGCTCCGTGGCTCGCGACTCTTCAGCGCGCCTACCGTCTACAGTGTGTCACGCAACGCGGGAGGCGGGCGCTCCCTGCCGCTGGCTATGCTGGCACGCCAGGCGACCTGGTACGGCGGCCTCGCACTCGTGTTGCAACAGGTCGACCCGAGTCGCCCGCCTGACCAGAGTGGTGGTCTCGCGAACCCGGTAGCGCAGCTTCCGCCGCCACCCGGCGGCGCGACGCCCATACCCGGTCCCGATCTGCGCGCGCACGGCAACGAGTATGCGTTCGGAATGATCGGACGGACGTTGCCCGGCAGCAACCTCTCCCTTGCTGCCAGCGCGCTCTGGACGGGACTCCACGCGCTCGACGGGGTCGACCTGCTCTACAGTGGAAGTCTTCGCGTCAAACAAACGGGCCATGCGATCGACGTGCGGATCGGCGCATGGAAAGAGTGGCCGGGCGAGCGCGGTGCCCGGTCGCTCGAGGCGATCGTCCTGCACAACCGCTTCGCGGCCACACACAACGTCCTCTATGCGGATCAGGTCTGGGATCCCGCATTGCAACGGACCGTCGCACAACTGCGCACTGACCAGAACTTCGATCACACGAACACTTGGGGCGCACAGCTGAAGTACCAGATCCCGTTCGCCACGCCCGGCTGGCGCATCGGCTGGATCCTAACCGTTAATCGCGCGACGCATCCCAAGCTCCCGAACTACGAGATCACGAATGTGGCGGTGATTCCCTGGGATCCGGGCCGCTCGTATGCCTACGATCTCGGTATGGGGCTGTCCAAGGTGCAGGGCCCGGCGACGTTCGGCGTCGATGCCATGTATGAGCCGATTCGAAGCTACACGTGGGCGGACGCGATCGCGCCGACCGCCACGCTCGGCGGCGACACCATCGCGACCGGCGGCAAGACGGTCGAAAACCGGTTCCGGTTCTCCAACGCCGTGTTCCGGATCGGCGTGGGACGCGACATCGATCTCGAAGGCTCGCCCAAGATGGTCGGCCTGCAGTTCGGGTTGATGATGCGCTCCATCAGCTATCGGCTGGAGCAGACGGACCATGTCGAACTCACGCAGCGCGCGCTGCGCACAGGGTGGCTCGAGTGGACGCCGACCTGGGGCCTGACGCTCCGCTTTCCAGACCTCGAGCTGCGCTACCGCGGCCGCGTGACGAAAGGCGCAGGCCGTCCCGGGACGCAGTTCGCCGTCGGCGTTCGCGATATGGCCCTTGCGGGTGCCGCGATCCTCGCCGCGCCGAGTGGTCCATTGAGCCTGATCGACGTGAATACGGCCACGCATCAGATCTCGTTGTCGCTACCGCTGCACTGACCCGCGAGGAGGTGCCGTATGCCTGGTTCCGTCCGACCGCTGTGTGTCGCAGCACTTGTGCTGGCGGCGGCGTGCGACGAGACGCCGACGACGAGTTTTCCGGAATCGCTGGATGCGCAGCTGCGGCGCAGCATCGGCCCGTGGGGTGTGGTGCCCATTGCCGCGGCGCCGCAGCAAGATCCCGCGCTCGTCGCACTCGGCCGGGCGTTGATGTTCGATAAGATCTTGAGCGGCAACCGCGACATCGCGTGCGCCACGTGCCACGAGCCGGCGTTGCACATGACCGACGGTCTGCCGCTGGCGATCGGCACCGGTGGCAGCGGCAGCGGGACGGGCCGCACCCTGGGTCCGGGACGCAGCTTTGTGCCCCGGAACTCGCCCTCCCTTCTCAACAGCACGATCGGCTTTTCCTACGTCTTCTGGGACGGCCGCCTCAGCCGCGGTGGCCCACCGCCGCCCGAGGTCAGCCTGCCAGCCGGCCTGCCGAGCGTGATCGCCGCACAGGCCATGATGCCGGTCCTGAACCGGCGCGAGATGCGCGGTGATCCTGGCGACCTCGATGTGTTCGGAAATCCCAACGAGCTGGCGCAAGTCCCCGACAGCCAGCCGAGTCAAATCTGGCGCGCGGTGATGCAACGCCTGCTTGCAATCCCGGAATACGTCACCCTCTTCAACGCGGCGTTTCGGGGCGTACCGCAGTCGAGTCTGACGTTTAGCCACGCCGCAACGGCGATCGCGGCGTTTCAGATGGCCGCGTTGATGAAGACCGATTCGCCGTTCGATCGATACCTGCGCCACGACGACAACGCCCTGAGTGTCGAGGAGAAGCGTGGCGCGATCCTGTTCTTCACGCGGGCGCGGTGCGTGAACTGCCACAGCGGCCCCTTCCTCGGCGGGCAATCCTTCTCCAACAGCGGGGTCCCGCAGCTCGGCCCCGGCGTGGGGAAGGGCGCACCGCTCGACCTTGGCCGCGGCGAGCTTCCCAACAATCAGGTCTATCGGTTCGCGTTCCGCGCGCCGCCGCTGCGCAACGTCGAGCTGACTGCGCCCTACTTTCACGACGGCTCGTTGCCGACGCTCGAATCTGTGGTCGCGCATTACAGCGACGTGCCGAAGTCATTGCGCGAGTTCAATCCCGCCACGCTCCCGGCGGCGGTGCAGAGCAGCTACCACGGCGACCAGGCGACGATCGACGACATCCTCCGCACGCTCGACTTCCAGCTTCGGACTCCGCTGCAGTTGACGGAGATGGAGCAGCACGAATTGGTGGCGTTCCTCAAGTCGCTGACGGACCCGGCGGCCCGCGACCTCACGACATTGACGCCCGCCTCCGTGCCGAGCGGCTTACCCGTGCGCTAGGACACCTGTCCGCATCCAGGGACCGGCAGCGGAAAGGGGGCGCGGCTGCTGCGCCCCCTTTGTGAATTCCGATCGAGCTGCTTAGAACCCTTCGGTAATACTGAACCGAACCAGCCAGTTCTTCTGTGGCCGGTCGAGTGGACGCACGACGTCCATCTGACCGATCGCATAGCCGAGCAGGTTGAGCCGGAACG
>QHTW01000227.1:0-5916 GCA_003220955.1 Gemmatimonadota bacterium
GGGGTTCCTGACACAGCCGACGAGCCCGCGCCGCCTCCTTGTCGCGATTCGCGCCGGATTCCGCGAGGCTGCGGCGCGCGCCGAGACGGCGCGCGCCCGCGGGGAGGCCGCGCAGCGCTCGCGCGAGATCGGTGAGCTGACGCGCATCGGGGTCGCGCTCGGCACCGAGCGCGACATCAAGACGCTGCTCGATTTGATCCTCACCCAGGCGCGTCGCATCACGCAGTCGGACGCGGGCAGCCTGTACCTCGTCGAGATCAATGAGCACGGCGACAAGCGGCTGCGATTTCGTCTGGCCCAGACCTTCTCCAAGCCCGAAGCGCCGTTCGTCGAGCACACGATTCCCGTCGATCGCGGCAGCCTCGCCGGCTACTGCGCCGTGACGGGCGATCCGCTCGTGATCGACGACGCGTATTTCCTCCCGCCCGACGTCGAGTACACCATCAATCGCTCGTTCGACGAACGCTACGGGTATCGCTCGAAGTCGATGCTCGTGATTCCGATGAAGGATCACAAAGACGAGATCATCGGCGTGCTGCAGCTCATCAACCGCAAGCGCAACCTCGACGCCATTCTCGCGACGCCGGTCGACGTGGAAAAGCAGGTCGTGCCCTACTCCAAACGGACGGTCGAAATGGTGACCGCGCTGGCCGGCCAGGCGGCGGTGGCCATCGAAAACGGCCGGCTGTACGAAGACATCGAACGGCTGTTCGAGGGGTTCGTCCTCGCCGCGGTGCATGCGATCGAGCAGCGCGATCCGACGACCTACGGCCACAGCGGCCGCGTCGCCGGCATGACCGTCGGGCTGGCGGAGGTGGTCGACCGCGCCGGCGACGGTCCCTATCGCGGCCTGAAATTCTCGCGCGAGCAGCTCAAGGAGATTCGTTACGCCGCGCTGCTGCACGACTTCGGCAAGGTCGGCGTGCGCGAGCAGGTCCTCATCAAGGCGAAGAAGCTCTACCCGTCGGACCTGAGTCTGGTGCGGCATCGCCACGCGTTCATCCGCCGCACCGCCGAGCGCGAATTCTGGAGGAAGCGGGCTGAGTTCCTCGAGCAGAACGGGAAGAACGGCTACGACAGCTTCAGCAGGGAGCTCGAGGCCGCGCACCAGCAGGAGCTCACGGAGCTCGATCGCTTCCTCGAGATCGTCCTGCAGGCGAATGAGCCGACGATCCTGCCCGACGGCAGCTTCGAAGAGCTGAAAGCGTGGGCGCAACGGAACTATCTGGGTCTTGACGGCGGGGCCGAGGCGTTCCTGTCACCCGACGAGATGCGTTTTCTCACGATCCGCAAAGGCAGCCTGGACGACGCGGAGCGGCACGAGATCGAGAGCCACGTGACCCACACGTATCAGTTCCTGCAGCGGATCCCGTGGACGCGCGAGCTGCAGCAGATCCCGCTGATCGCGTACGGCCATCACGAGAAGATGGATGGCCGCGGCTACCCGCGGCGGGTGACGGCGGACGCGATTCCCATTCAGACGCGCATGATGACGATCAGCGACATCTACGATGCGCTCACGGCGCAGGACCGGCCCTACAAGCGGGCGGTGTCTATCGACCGCGCGATCGACATTCTCACCACGGAAGTGAAAGAGGGACAGCTGGACGCCGATCTCTTCAAGCTGTTCATCGACAGCAAGGTCTTCCAGCGGCAACAGGTCGCAGAGGACTAGCCGCTACGACAGCAGCAGCTTCACAGAGACGAGCAGAAGAAAGCCGCCAAACATCTTCCGGAGCGTCGCATCGGGAATCGATCCCGCTAACCGCGCGCCGAAGTACGCGCCGATCAGCAACCCGACGGCAACGACTCCGGCATAGGCCCAGTTCACCTGCTGCCGTTTGGAGTACTCGAGCACGCCGAGCAATCCGACCGGCAGGAGCAGCGCGGTGAGTGATGTGCCATGTGCCGTGTGTTGCGGCATCTTCGTGATCAAGACGAGTCCCGGAATGATCACGACCGCGCCGCCAATGCCGAACAGCCCCGAGACCACGCCTGCAAACAGTCCGAGCAGCGAAACCAGGAACCACGTCATACCCATTCCCCTCCCCCTTTGCCCCAGCCGCCACCGCCCGGGGTTTCGATGCGGAGGATGTCCCCCGCAGCCAGTTGCAGCGTCGTCTTCGACGCCAATCCCACACCGTTGCGCTGATTCGCGCCGGGCTGACCGTCCGCCCCCCCCGCGCCGCCCGCGGGCCCGTGTCGCCGCCGCTCGGTCAGCAATGTCGCCTCCATGGGCGCGAGGGCCTCGAATTCGCGGATCACGCCGTCACCACCGGTCCACTGCCCCTTCCCACCGCTGCCGCGCCGCAGCGCGTAGGTTCGCACGCGCAGCGGATGCTCCATTTCCAGAACCTCGATCGGCGTGTTGAGCGTGTTGGACATCCCCACGTGCACGCCCGACGGGCCATTGGCACCGCGACTCGCACCCTGCCCGCCGCCAATTGTCTCGTAGTAGGTCCAGCTGCCCGCTCCCCGCTCCCCCTCCCCCCCCCTCCCACCGAACGTCACATTGTTCATCGTCCCCTGCCCCTGGGCGGGTACGACACAGCCGCCGGCCGCGAGCGCGCGAAACACTGCGATGTCTCGACGTTGCCCGCGGCAACCGCGCTCGGCGGGCGCGCATTGACCAGGCAGCCCGGCGGCGCCGTCACCGCGATGGCCCGCGAGACGCCGCCGTTCATCGGCACGTCGTCGGGCAGCAGCGTACGCACCACGAAAAGCACCGCCGAGCGTGTAACGGCGATCGGACAATTCACGTTGCCCGGCGCCGCGTCGCGCGTGCCGGTGAAGTCGGCGCGGAACATCCCATCAACGATCGTGATCTTGACTCGAATCTCCAGTTCTTCATCAACGACTCCATCACCCTCCAGGCAATCCACGGCCGTCATTGGCCCAGCCGGGAGCCTCGCGAGCAGAGCCTTCGCCCGCCGTTCGGCGTAGTCGAGCAGCTCGTGCGCCGCTTCGCGCAATACCACCCAGCCGTGGCGCCGGGCGAGCGCGCTCAGCCCTTGTGCTCCTCGCTCGACTGCCGCGCGCTGCGCCGCGAGATCGCCGCGACGCGTCGCGGGCGTTCGCACGTTGGCGAGGAGCAGCCGCTCGACGTCTGAGGTCAGGCGGGTCGGCGGAATGATGAAGCCTTCCTGATACAGTTCCCGCGCGCCCGCGGGCATGCTCCCCGGCGTCATTCCGCCGACATCGGAGTGGTGCGCGCGAACCACGCTGTAGCCACCGAGCTGGCCATCGATCTCGATCGCGCCGATGAGCGTGAGATCGGGGAGGTGACTGCCACCGGCGTAGGGATCGTTGAGGATGAAGAATTCGCCGGGCTGTGGGTCGAGCGTTCTCACCGCCGCCACGGCATCGGCAAGGGCGCCGAGATGCACGGGAATGTGCGCCGCCTGGGCGATCATTTCACCATCCGCGCCGAACAGCGCCGCCGACGCGTCGCGTCGTTCGCGGATGTTGGGTGAAAGCGCGCTGTGCACCAGCACCAGGCCCATCTCTTCGGCGACGGACGCGAAGGCATGAGCCATCACCTCGAGGCCAACGGCGTCGAGTCTCACGCCCCCCCCCCGCTCCGCTCGAGAATCACGGCGCCCGAGTCATGCACGACACCACGCCATCCCGGCTCGATGAGCCCTGTTGCGTCCGGACCTGCCAGAATCGCCGGCCCGTTGAGCTGCTTGCCCGCCGGCAGCTCGCCCAGCGGCCAGACATCAGCGCGCACCCGCTTGCCGTCGCGGGTCACGATCATGCGGCGTCCCGCGCTGGGGATTCCGAGTCCTCTGCGCCCGCCGAGCGGCGCAGCCGCTACCCCACGCTCGGCCACCACGCGCAGGTTCACGAGCTCGATCGCAGGGACATCGTCGGCATCACCGTACCCGTGACGCGCGCGATGGGCTATGCGGAAGGCGGTCGCCAGCGCCGGCGGATCATCCCGCGCGGGGACAGTGACTTCGTAGCCCTGCCCCGCGAACCGGCAGTCTGCAAAACGCGTCAGCGTCGCATCAGGCAGCGCGCTCGCGGCAGCGGCGAGGAGCGGTGCGAATGCGGCCGCAAGCTCGGTGGCCGACAGGCCGGTGAGCGAACGGTGCAACGACGCCAGCACGTCGATGCGCTCGGGCGCGACTGCGAGTCCCAGCGCGCTCAACACGCCCGGGTGTGGCGGCACGATGACGCGCGACATCCCCAGCGCATCCGCAAGCGCGCACCCGAACAACGGCCCCGCACCGCCGAACGGGAGCAGCGCCATGCCACGAGGATCGATCCCTCGGGCCACACTCACGCGCTTCAGCGCACGCGCCATCACCGCCGTCGCCACCTGTACGATGCCCGCCGAGAGTTCGCACACCTCGCGCGGCAGTTTGAGCCCTGCGACTGCTCGCTCGGCGGCAGCCCGATCGAGCTGCACGGAATCGGCAAGCGGGTAGGCTGGATCGAGCCAGCCAAGTACAAGGCAGGCGTCGGTGACCGTCGGCTCGGTGCCACCGCGGCCGTAGCACGCCGGTCCCGGCTCGGCGCCGGCACTCCGCGGCCCTACGCGCAGTGCACCGCCCTCATCCACGGACGCGATGCTCCCGCCGCCTGCGCTCACAGTCTCAATGAGGATCGCAGGCAATGCCAGCGGGACACCCGCGACTGACTCGGCGCCTTCGGTGAGCGCGACGCCACGGCTTACCAGACTGGCGTCCGCACTCGTGCCACCCATGTCGAGCGTGAGCAGCTCGCGGGCATCAACCGCCGCCCCGATCACCCGTGCGCCGACCACACCGCCGGCAGGCCCCGAGAGCGCCAGGCTCGCGGCCCGTTTCGCCGCCTGCTCCGCCCCCAGCGAGCCGCCGCTCGAGGTCATGATTCGGAGTGACCGCACACCTCGCGCCTTGATGGCGAGCGCCGTCCGTTCGACGTAGGACGCGACTCTGGGGCGCAGGTACGCTTCAGCCGTCGTCGTGCTCGTGCGCTCGTACTCGCGGAACACCGGCAGGATCTCGTGACTCGCCACGACCGGAACAGCGGGCAACGCCGTGCGGAGCGCGTCAGCCAGACGGCGCTCATGCGCGGGATGCCGGAAAGAAAAGAGCAGCGCGATAGCGATCGACTCCGGGGGAGGCGCGAGCGCCCGGACTGCCTCCGTCACGCGCGTCACTTCGCTCTCCGAGAGCGCGACAATGACCCCGTCCGGTCCCATCCGTTCTCGCGCGCCGATGACGTCGTGACGCACGACGAGGGGCGGCGGGTGATCGCGCGCCAGATCGTAGAGTGCGGGGCGGTCCTGCCGCCGGAGCCAGAGCAAGTCTTCGAAACCTGCCGTCGTCACCAGTACCACACGGGCGCCGCGGCGCTCGAGCAGCGCGTTGGTGGCCACGGTCGTGCCATGCACCAGGACATCGATGCCGTCGGCACCGAGTGCGTCCAACGCTCGGAACAATCCGACGGAGGGATCCTGCGGCGTGCTGGCGACCTTGCGGATTTCGAGCGTACCGTCGGGTCTGACTGCGACGAGATCGGTGAACGTCCCGCCGACGTCAACACCGACGCGGGTCATGGACGGAAGCGACGCTTGAGGAGAAACCCAGCGCCGGCGAGCGTGAGCACGACGACGAGTGTACCCACCCAGTCGCCCAGCCGCACGTACAGCGGGATCACGTCGCTGGTCCGCAGCGCGCCGACGATCGATGCCGCTTCGTTAAGCTTGGTCGCGGCGTAAGCTCGGCCCAGCGGATCCACGAACTCCGTAATGCCGGAATTCGCCGCTCGAGCGACTCCCATGCGCGTTTCGATCGTGCGCAGCACGAGATGCGAAGCATGCTGCGCCGGAGCACTCGTGTTCCCGAACCAGGCGTCGTTCGTCACGTTGATGAAGAAATCAGCGCCACGCGCTCGATAGACGCGAGGCGCATCCTCGAACGCGGA
>QHTW01000227.1:5991-13360 GCA_003220955.1 Gemmatimonadota bacterium
CCCGACCAGTTCCGCAGTCCCGGAATGGCCCGGAACACTCGTACCGGCACAAACGGCACCCGTTCGGTTACCGGTACGAGATAGTGCTTGGCGTAGATCGGATAACGCGTCCGATCGCCGGTCGAATCGTAGAAGAACGCCGCGTTGAAGATATCGTAGACCCGCGCGGTGGGCCCCGCGAGTTCGGCGTTGAGTCCTCCCGTCAACAGTGGAATGCGATTCTCGCGAACGAAAGCCGAGATCGCGGCGTCCCATTGTGGGTGATCGACGAAGAAACCCGGGACCGCAGCTTCGGGCCACACCAACAGCTGGGGTCTCGGCGCCCGCGCCATCAAGCTCCGCGACAACGAGAACAGCGCGTTCATCGCGCTGTCCCCGTGCGCAGGATTCCACTTCTCGCTGAACTTTTCGTCGGGCTGGACCATGCCCACGACGCCGACGTCGCGAATCGGTAGTGTATTCATCCTCCACACCCCATAACCCAGCGCCATCAGCACGGTCACCATCACCGGAGCAAGTCGACGCACGACGTACGACGCACGACGCACGTCCACGGCGGCCTCGACGATCGCGACGTTGCACCACGCCAGCCACAAGGTGACGCCGCGCGCCCCCGCGATGTCGGCCCACTGCACGAGCACGGGCGCGTCCGCCAATGATGTCCCAAGCCCGAGCCAGGGGAACCGGACATCGCCGAGGTGGCCAATGAGCCATTCGAGCGCCGTCCACGCGACGGGCAGCGACACCCACAGCGGAACCGTTGGGGCGCTCAGCCGCATCCGCACGACAAACCAGAATATGACACCGGTCAGCAGACCAATGATCGCGATCGTCGCGAGATAGCCGAGCGCCGAAAACGGGGTGAAATGCCACAACGCCACCACCAGCCAGTAAAGCACCAAGGCGTTGGAGGCCAGGCCGTACCACCAGCCCCAGCGAAATGCTGCCCCCGTAGGATTGGCGTCGGTCATTGCCTGCCGGATGAGGAGGACGGCGGGCGTGATCGCGAAAAAGCTCAGGATTGGAAGCGGAAACGGCGGGTAACTCAGAGTGAGCGCGATGGCTCCCAGCGCGACGAGCAGGACCACCCGGCGCGGACTCACAACAAGACGTCGCGTCCTTCCTCAGCCGACCGGTAAATCGCGTCCAGCACGCGTCGCAGCGCGAGCTGGTCGCGGGGGGGCGGCGCATTCACGTCGCCCTTGATGATGGCCAGGAAGTACATCCATTCGGCCCGGTAGGACTGCGTGAACGGCGTTTCGCGCCCCACGGCGCCGGTCGGCGTGACGTCCACGGCGACGCCGTGCTGCTCCTTGAAGATGCGCAACGGCTGGATCATCGCCGAGCCCTTCGCTCCGACGATATCGAACCAGAAGCGCTCGCCCTCGCCCAGATGGCGCCAACTCACGTCCACGGTGATCGAGACGCCGTTCTCGCACACGATGAGCGCGGAGCCCATGTCCTCTACGGCATCTTTCGCAGGGCGCGTGAGGTGCGCGGAAATGCGCTTGGGCGCTGGCCAGCCGGCGAGCCACAGGCCGAGATCGACCAGCGGCAGGCCAAGGTCGAGCATGGCGCCACCGCCCGCCTGGTCGCGCCGCAGCCGCCATCCCAACAGCTGGCGGCTGGGCTGGAAGGTGTACCACCCGCCGCGCACCGCCTGCAAGGCGCCGAGGTCGCCACCCGCGAGAAACCCGCGAACCGCCTGCACATCGGACCGGAAGCGGTGGTTCATGCCGACCATCACGCGCTTGCCGTAGCGGTCGCTGGCCGCCAGCGCACGCTCGACACCGGCGACGGTGAGGGCGAGCGGACGCTCGCATAGCACGTGCACTCCCGCTGCCAGCGCGGCCGTGACGTGAATCTCATGCAGGTGATTGGGCGTGCAGATCACCACGACGTCGACGTTCGCATAGCGCAGCACTTCTTCGATGTCGTCGTAGGTGTCTTTCACCTCGAAGCGCGAGGCGAGCGCTTGGGCTTTGCTGACGTCGTTATCGCAGATGGCGGCCACTTCCACACCGGGCAGCCGCCGCAGCACGGGCAGGTGCGCGACCTGCGCGATCGCGCCCGCGCCGAGCACTCCGACCCGAATCGGATCGTTCACTGAGTGCCTCGGCTCCCCCCCCGGTTCCCCGCTCCCAACTCCCTGCCCCCGCGAAGCCTATACATGATGCCGGTCCGCAGGCTCACGGTGCGCAGTCCGCTCGATAACACGCCACGCCCATCCACGGTAAAGCGCCACGCGTGCGACAGATTGAACTCGAACCCCATCGTGCCGTTCAGGCCCGCCGTGATCACGTCCAGGGCGTCCTCGACAAACGTGCCGTTGATCGCCGCGCCGTTCCCATTGCGTGCGTGGATGCTGATACCGGTGCCGAGATACGCCGTGATACCATGCCCCTGCGGAAACACGAGCTGGAAATCGATGTCGCCGACGATATCGCTGAGGAAGATCCGTCCGAGATTGATGTTGTCCGGCGTACCCGGATTCACGATGCTATCGAGACGCCGCGCAAAACGATCGCGCGCCTGCTGATCGAACTCCGAGCGAAAGTACGAGAGGCCGAGGAGCAGCCGGACCTTGGGCGCGATCCGTCCATAGTCGACGCGCAGTCCCCCGACCGTCGTTCCGATGAGGTCCGACGCACCGAGGAGTCCTGCGTCGACCTGAACGCCGGAGAATCGAAGATTCTCGTAGGAGAATTGGTTGAGGACGCCCTGGGCGGTTAGGCGGTTTGGCGGTTCGGCGGTTAGCAAAAACGCGAGAATGGCGGCAGCTCTAACCGCCCAACCGCTCAACCGCCAAACCGCCCTAGTAGATCTTCTCAATTTTCGTCCCCGGGAAATACGTGCTCAGAATCTTCCGGTAATCCTGCCCGGCGCGCGCGCGACCAATCGCGCCCCACTGGCACATCCCGACGGCGTGACCCGATCCCGCACCTACCGCCACGACTCTGTCGACGACGCCGCCCGCGTCCTTGGTCACCGCGAGCTGGAACGCGGCGCTCGACAGCGTGCGGTCGGGGTCAGGACGCAGCACGGAGCGAACATCGGGACCCGGAATGCGAATGTCGCCGCGCTCGAACACGATCCGCAGCTCGCCCACGCGGCCCGATCGCGTCGTGCGACTCACGGTGACGTCCGTGATGCGCGGCAATCCGTCGCCGGACACTGGCATCACCGTCGCCAACGTTCGCGACAATATAGTGCGCAGTTTGGGACCATCCCATTCTTCGCGCCACCGAAACCGCGGCGAAATATCGCAGTAATAGTGGCCACCGCCTCGATCGTCGGAAACTGGTCGCAAGTAGGGACGTGTGCGCGTCGTGGCGAATGCCTCTTCCACGCTCGCCGTGCTGAACCCGCACGTCGAGTGGAAATAGGCGTCGATGACGCCGCCGTCGTACTCGAGCACCTGCCCCGCCGTGCGGCGCACGGCGTCCCAGACCTGATTGGTCTCGACCGCGACGCCGAGGTAGACCTGATCGCGGGTGTCGGCGTAGGCGTCGAAGCCGAACGCGTCCCAGCGTCCGCGATTCTTGACCGCGAAGCTGCGCGACACGACCGCCTGGGCCAGCACGGCGTCCGTCTCGTCGGGACGGCGTGGACCGATCTCCGGCCCGACGACGCCGGCGATATAGCTCTCGACGCCGACGCGATTCACCACCGTCAGCCCGCCGCGTCCCGCTGTGACCGTGATGCGGCCGCGGTAGCGACGACCGTTCGCAACGACGAACCGGTTTTCGGTGACGTTGACGACCGCGATGCCGCGCAGCGGCGCGGTAGGCGTGCTGTCGGGTCGCATCAGGCGCAGCCGCGACGGATCGGCGGAATCAGCGACGATCACCCAGCGCACGCCGGGCGCCACGGATCCCACGGGGACACCGGTGGTCGCGTCACTGACGAACAACTCGCCACTTTCGGGCCCACCGATGGACGCGTTCGCCCCGCCGACCGCAATGGCGATGCGCAGCTCGGGCTCGCCCGTGGCCGGCGCCGGGCGTGGAGCTCTTCCCGGACAACCCAGCACCGCCCAGAGCGCGACGCTAACGGCCGCGCGCTTCGCCCAACGCCGCATCGAGCTCGGTGATCGTGAAATCGATATCGGCATCCGAATGCGCGCTCGAGACGAAGCCCGCCTCGAACGCCGAGGGTGCCAGGAAGACTCCTCGCGCGAGCGCGGCCTTGTGCCACCGCGCAAAGAACGCCGCGTCGCTCTGCTTCGCGTCCCCGTAATTGTGGACCGGACCGGCCGTGAAGTACGCCCCCCACATCGAGCCGGCGTATTCGGCCGTGATCGCGATCCCGCGACGCTCCGCCGCAGTCCGCAGCGCCGCGACCAGACGCGCGGTCCGTTTCTCCAAGGCCTCGTAAAAACCCGGCCGGCTCGTCTCCCGCAGCGTTGCGAGACCTGCCGCCATCGCGACCGGATTCCCGGACAGCGTGCCGGCCTGGTAGACCGGTCCCTCTGGGGCCACGCGCTTCATGAGATCGGCACGCCCGCCGTACACGCCGACCGGAAATCCGCCACCCACGATCTTGCCCAGCGTCGTGAGATCGGGTTTCACGCCGAGCCGCTCCTGCGCGCCTCCGGCGGCGACGCGAAAGCCGGTCATGACCTCGTCGAAGATCAATAGCGCGCCGTATTGGTCGCACACGTCGCGCAGCGCCGGATGAAAGTCGGACTCGGGAGCGATGAAGCCCGCATTGCCGACATACGGCTCGACGATGATCGCCGCGATGCGGCCCCCATGCTCGCGCAAGAGATCGGCGACGGCTCGCGCGTCGTTGAACGGCGCCGTCAAGGTGAGGCTCGCCAGTCCGGCGGGCACGCCCGGGCTGTCGGGAAGGCCCAACGTCGCCACGCCGGACCCCGCCTTCACGAGAAAACTGTCGGCGTGCCCGTGATAGCAGCCCTCGAATTTTAGGATGAGCTCGCGCCCGGTGACCGCTCGCGCGAGCCGCACGGCGGCCATCGTGGCTTCCGTGCCGCTGTTCACGAACCGCATCATCTCCAGGGACGGGATGCGGCGCCGCACTTCTTCGGCGAGATCGACCTCCGCCTCGCACGGCGCGCCGTAGGTCCAGCCGCGCGCCGCGGCCTCGCGCACCGCGTCGAGCACCGCGGGATGCGCGTGCCCGAGAATCAACGCACCCCACGAGCAGACGTAGTCCAGGTACTCGTGGCCATCGACATCGGCGAGACTCGAGCCATGGCCGTGGGCCACGAAAAAGGGCGTCCCGCCAACGGCCCGGAACGCCCGCACGGGTGAATTCACCCCACCGGGCAACACCCGTTTCGCCCGGTCGAAGAGCTCGCTCGATCTTGTCACGTCAGCGCGGCCGCCTGGAAATCGTAGTCCTCGCTGGCCGTGATCCGCGCCCGGACGAAGCCGCCGGGTTGCGCCCAGCCACCCTGCTCCAGATACGTGACGCCGTCGACATCATCCGCCTGCCACTGAACGCGGCCGACTTTGATCCCTTCCTCCTCTTCCAGCCGGTCCACGAGGACGTCCACATCGCGGCCGACGAACCGCGCCAACCGCTCGCCAGAAATCGCCCGCTGTACCTCGACGATTTCTTCTAGACGATCTCGCTTGACGCCGTCGTCTACGTCGTCCTCGTATTGCATCGCCCGGGTGCCCTCCTGCGGCGAATACGCAAACGCGCCCATGCGGTCGAACTGCGCTTCTTCGAGAAACGCGAGCAGCGCGCGGAACTCTTCCTCCGTCTCGCCGGGGAAGCCGACGAGACAGGTTGTACGGATGGCAAGATCGGGAATCGCACCGCGCAGCCACGCGAGCTTTTCGCGCAGCGTGCGGACGCGCTCGGGGCGCCGCATCCGCTCCAGCATCCGGTCGGTCGCGTGCTGAACCGGCATGTCGATGTAGGGCACGATCCGCGATTCGCGGGCCATCAGGTCGACCAGCCGCTCGTTGATCCCCGCCGAGTAGACGTACAGCAGCCGGAACCAGGGGACGGTCGTCTCGCGCAGCAGCGTCTCCAGCAGGTCGGGCAACTTGGGCCCACCGAGTCCCAAATCCCTTCCCCAATGACCCAGACCCTGCGCGACCAGATTGATTTCCTTCGCCCCCTGCGCTTCGAGCTGTTGCGCCTCGTGCACGAGGCGCGCGAGGGGCTCGGTGCGATGTTTGCCGCGCATCAGGGGGATCGCGCAGAACGCACACGTGTGGTCGCAGCCTTCGGAGATCTTGAGATAGCGCACATGTGACTGCTCGCCGAGGAATTGGCGGACGCCGGGATGCGAGGCCACCGGATCCTCGATGAGCCCACGCTTCGCCAACTCGGGAACGAGATGATGCAACTCCGAGAACCCGAGGAATAGGTCGACTTCGGGAATCTCAGTTTGCAGCTCATGCTTGTATCGCTGCACGAGACAACCGACCGCCACGACCGCCTTGACCGACGCAGTTGTTTTTAGTTTTGAGGCTTCGAGCATCGCATCGATCGACTCCTGCTTGGCGGCGTCGATGAAGCCGCAGGTGTTGACGAGAATCACGTCCGCCGCCGGCAGGTCGGGTGTGACGACGGCGCCGTGTCCAACGAGCTCGCCGACCAGCCGCTCCGAATCGACGGTCGCCTTGTCGCAGCCGAGGGAGATGACGCCGAGCTTCATCCGCGGTAGTTCCCGAACCTGAGCTCGATGCCGAAGTCCTGCGACCGCAAGAATGCGATGACTTCCTGCAGCTCGTCCTTCGACGGCGCCTGGACGCGGATTTCTTCGCCTTGAATCGACGCCTGGGCCTTCTTGAACTTCTTGTCCTTGATCGCCTTCACGATCGCCTTCGCTTTTTCCTGCGGGATGCCCTGCGTGAGCTTGATCTCGCGCCGCACGGTATCGTTCGCGGCCGGCGTGATGGTGCCGAGCTCCATGTTTTTCACCGGCACGCCACGCTTGATCATTTTCGACTGCAGCACGTCGAACAGCGCTTTCATCTTGAAGTCGTCATCTGCAATGAGGACCAACAGGGCTTTCGAACGATCAAAGCTCAGCGAAGCCTTGGAGCCTTTGAAATCGTAGCGCTGGATGATCTCTTTCTGGGCCTGATTGACGGCGTTGTCGACCTCCTGGAGGTCGGCGCCGGTGGAAACGTCAAACGATGCGGTAGAGGCCATAGGGCGGGTAATCTACCCGCCCCGACCCTAGGACAGGAAGCTTTCCAGCGCGCGCGCCCGGGATACGTGACGGAGCCGCGCCAGCGCCTTTTCCTTGAGTTGCCGCACCCGTTCGCGCGTGATGCCGAGCTGTGAGCCGATCTCCTCGAGCGTCATCGGCTCCTGGCCTTCGAGGCCGAAGTAGAGCCGCAGAATCCGCGCTTCCCGCTCCTTCAAAGTCGCCAGGACC
>QHTW01000228.1:0-7426 GCA_003220955.1 Gemmatimonadota bacterium
CACTGACCTCGCTGTTCAATATCTCCTCAACTCTCCAAGGCCGGGGCCGACCCAATGAGCAATCTCCACGCGTACGACGTGCTGTTCATCGCGGTCTACTTCATCATCCTGTTCGGCATCGCGTGGTGGGCCGCGCTGCGCGAGAAGAACGTGAGCTCGGATTACTTCCTCGCGAGCCGCGACGTCGCGTGGTTTGCCGTCGGCGCGAGCCTGTTCGCGTCGAATATCGGCTCCGAGCACCTGGTGGGACTCGCGGGGTCAGGCGCGGCGAGCGGGCTGGCGGTCGGGCACTTCGAGTGGCTGGCGTGCCTGATCCTGCTGCTCCTGGGGTGGCTGTTCGTGCCGTTCTATCTGCGGAGCGGCGTGTACACCATGCCGTTCCTGGAGCGGCGCTTCAACCCGGCGGCGCGCAGCTACTTCACCTGGGTGTCGGTGATCGGCTACGTCCTGACGAAGATCAGCGTGACGCTGTATGCGGGCGGCGTGGTGATTCGCGCGGTCACCGGGTGGAATTTCTACACCGCGGCCGTCGTCCTCATTGTGGTCACCGGGTTGTATACCATCTTCGGCGGGCTGCGCGCCGTGGTCTACACCGAGGTGCTGCAGGCCATCGTGCTGATCCTCGGTTCCATCACGCTCATGACGATCGGGCTGTCCCGGGTTGGCGGCTTCGCCGGACTCGAGGCAAAGGTTCCGGCCGGCTTTTTCTCCATGTGGAAGCCGACCAACCATCCCGACTTCCCATGGACCGGAATCATCTTCGGCGCACCGATACTGGGCATTTGGTACTGGTGTACCGATCAACACATCGTGCAGCGCGTGCTCGCGGCGAAGAACATCAAAGAGGCGCGCACCGGGACGATCTTCGCGGGCTACCTGAAGATCCTTCCCGTCTTCATTTTCGTCTTGCCGGGCATCGTGGCCCTGGCGCTGTTCCCCGAACTGCGCGGCAACGCGGATTCCGCGTATCCCACGCTGGTCACGCGGCTGCTCCCGGACGGGATCAAAGGCCTGGTGCTCGCGGGAATGTTGGCGGCCTTGATGAGCTCCCTGGCCTCCGCCTTCAACGCGTGCTCCACGCTGCTCACGTGGGATGTCTATCGCAAGATGCGCCCGCAGGCCACCGAGCGGAAGCTCGTGCAAGTGGGCCGCATTTCCGCCGGCGTCATGGTGGGGCTGGGCTTGGTGTGGATTCCGTTCATGAAGTACATCTCGTCACAGATTTACATCTACCTGCAGAGTGTCCAGGCCTATATCGCACCGCCGATCGCGGCCTGCTTCCTGCTTGGCCTGTTTTACCGCCGGCTGAACGGCTCCGGCGCGATCGCATCGCTGGTTACCGGACTCGTACTCGGTCTCCTGCGTCTCATTCTCGAGCTGACCAATAAAGCATCGGGCGGTGGTCTCACGCCCGGCACCCTGTGGCATTGGATTGCGACCATCAATTTCCTCCACTACGCGGTGCTGCTGTTCGTGATCTGCACGTTCGTGCTCTTCATCGTGAGCATGATGACCCCGCCGCCGCCCCGCGAGAAAACCGAGGGGCTCACTTATGGAGGCGCCGCACCCACAGCGGGCGAGTCAAAGGACGAAAGAAAGTTCGAGGTCGGACTCTCCGTGCTGCTCGTCGCACTCCTTGGGGTGTTGTGGATCGTGTTCGCCTGATGAAGACGTGCGTCGTGCGTCGTGCGTCGTACGTTGTACTGGTCGTCGCGGTCGCCTGCCGGCCGTCGGGCCGTCAGGCCGTCCGGGGGTCGAGTTACGACCCAGCGCATGAAATCGGGCCGTTGTTCTCAGACGTCCAGCTCTCCGGAATCTTCCCCGATTCCAAGGAGTTCGTTGACGCGCGTCCGAAGTCAGCGGCGCGCGTCATCGAGGCGCGCTACGATTCGGCGCGGCGCACACCCGGATTCGTGCTCCGCGCGTTCGTCGAGCAGAACTTCGTGCTGCCGCAGCCGGCCGGTGACGGGTACCACACCGTCGCATCGCAGAGCATGGTGCAACACATCAACGCGCTGTGGCCGGTGCTGACGCGCTCCGCCGACAGTGCGGACGCTCGCTCGTCCCTGATCCCGCTCCCGAATTCCTACATCGTGCCGGGCGGCCGCTTCCGCGAGGTCTACTACTGGGATTCCTACTTCACGATGCTCGGCCTCGTGCAGAGCGGGCGCACCGACCTCGTGAAGAACATGCTGGACAACTTCGCGCATCTCATCCAGACGATCGGGCACATTCCGAACGGGAATCGCACCTACTACCTGAGCCGCAGCCAGCCGCCCTATTTCGCGGCCATGGTGGGTCTGTACGCGCGCGCGACAGACACGGCGCAGGCCCTTCGGTACCTCGACGCGATGGAACAGGAGTACGCTTTCTGGATGGATGGCGCGGACACGCTCGCGCCGGGGCACGCGTTCCGCCGACTGGTGCGCCTGTCGGATAGCGTCGTGTTGAACCGGTACTGGGACGACTCGGACGAGCCGCGGCCGGAATCCTACCGGCCGGACGTCGAAATCGGCCAGACGCTGCCGGAGTCGCTGCGCGCCGGCTTCTATCGCAACGCGCGCGCGACCGCGGAGAGCGGCTGGGACTTCTCGAGCCGTTGGATGCGCAACCCCAAAGACCTGCGCACGCTCGAGACCATCGACCTGATCCCGGTGGACCTCAACTCTCTCCTCTATAATGCCGAGCGCACCATTGCGGCGTTTGCGAAGGCGCGGCACCGCGCGGGTGAGGACTCACTAGCCGCGCGATTCACGCGTCTGGCGGATGTGCGGCGCCAGGCGATTCTCGCGATGTATGATCCGAAAGAGGGGTTCTTCTTCGATCGCCGCTGGCGCACCGGCGAGCTGGTTACCGATCGGCCCTCGCTCGCCGCGGCCGCGCCGCTCTATTTCGGCATCGCTACGCAAAACCAGGGACAGCACGTCGCTGCCCGCCTGGAACGCGATTTCCTGAAGCCGGGCGGGTTCGTCACCACGAACTTTGCGTCGGGGCAACAGTGGGACGCACCGAACGGCTGGCCGCCGCTCGCGTGGCTGACCATTGAAGGGGTACGGCGCTCTGGTCGCGCCGACCTGGCGGACAAAGCCGCGACGCGGTGGCTCGTGCTCCTTCAGCGCACGTACCGGGAGACAGGACGGATGATGGAGAAGTACGACGTCGTCAACGCGAATAGGAAAGCGGGCGGAGGAGAGTACCCGACACAGGATGGATTTGGGTGGACAAATGGTGTGGCTCTCGCGCTCTGCGCACAGCCTGCACAAGCGAGGACATGCAAAAACTAGACGTCTAGACGTCTAGCGGGATCTCGGATGTAGTGAGTAGTTAAAAAGCCTGATCCCATCGTTGCGAGAGTCGAATCGCCGAGCTGATCAGTCCCACCATGCTGTACGTCTGCACGAAGTTGCCCCATTGCTCGCGCGTGTTCGGATCGATGTGCTCGGCGAGCAGCCCGAACCGGTTGCGACACGCGAGGATGTCCTCGAACATGCGGCGCGCTTCAGCGCGCTCGCCGATCGCGGCCAGCGCGTTGATGTACCAGAAGGTGCACACCAGAAAGGCGTTCGCCGGCGTCCCGAAGTCGTCCGGGGTCGTGTAGCGGAACACGAAGTCGCCCCGCTTCAGCTGTTTCCCGATGGCGCGCACCGTCGCGACGAAGCGAGGATCGTCGTCCGCGACGAAGAACAGCTCGTTCAGCTGCAGCAGGCTGGCGTCGAGCGTATCGCCGTCGAAGGTGGCGACGAACGTGCCCAGCTTCGCATTCCAGGCGCGGCGCGCAATCTCCTCGTGCAGTTGCCGGGCGCGCTGGCACCAGTAGCTGGCGCGGTCCTCGAGGCCCAAGTGCTTGGCGATGCGGCCCAACCGCTCGCACCCCACCCAGCACATCACCGCGGAGAACGTGTGCACCCGCGTACTGCCCCGAAGCTCCCACAACCCCGCGTCGGGCTGATCGAACGACCGGAACGCGCGCTCTCCGAGCGGCTCGAGCCGGCGGAACAGCGACTCATCGCCCTGCCGGACCAGCCGCCGGTCGTAGAACACGTGGGTGGCGGCGAGAATGGACGAGCCGTACACGTCGTGCTGCGACTGCTCTGCCGCCTGGTTGCCGACGCGCACTGGCCCGATGCCGCGGTAACCCGGCAGCGACTCGACCACCCGTTCCGGCGGCAGCGTGTGACCCGTGACAGTGTAGACCGGATCGAGCCGCTGATCTGCCCCCTCGGCCACGACGTTGCGGATGAAGCCCAGGTACCGCTCCATCGTCTGTGTCGCGCCCAGGCGATTCAAGGCATTCACGACGAAATACGCGTCGCGCAACCAGCAGAAGCGGTAGTCCCAGTTGCGGCTGCTGTCCGCCGATTCGGGAATCGACGTCGTGACGGCGGCAATGATCGCGCCTGTGTCCTCGAAAACATTGAGCTTCAGCGTGATCGCGGCTCGGATCACGGCGTCCTGCCACTCGAATGGAATGGCCAGCGAGCGCACCCATTCGCGCCAGTACGCCGTGGTCTCGGCCAGAAAGCGCCTGCCCACTTCGTCGGCGCGGTCCTGCAGCGTTTCGTCCGGCCCGAGCACGAGCGTGACGGCGTCGTCGAGGAAAAAGTTGCTCTCCTCGAGAATCGCTGTGATGGGCACGTCGCTCGTCAGCCGCAGCACGAGCGCGTTGCCGACGTACCGGATGTGATTGCTGCCGGAGGTCGTGGTGCTGAGCGGCTGGCCGTAGTTCTGCGCCGGCCGCGCGCGCACGCGAATGCGCGGGTGCCCCGCGATACGCTGCACGCGCCGCACCAGCATCATCGGACAGAAGACCCGGCCGTGGTGCTCGAAGCGCGGCGCGAAATCGCTGATCTCGATGATCCCGCCCGCGGCGTCCGTCATGCGCGTGATGACGACGGGCGTGTTGTGCAGGTATTGCTGCTCGGTTTCTACCCGGTCGAGCAGCTCGATGCTAAAGAAACCGATGTCGGCACGCGGCTTGAGCAGCGAGCAGAACATCGGATCGCCGTCGAACCGGGGGAAACAGGCCCAGGTGATCTCGCCGGCGGGATCGACGAGGGCGCCGATCGTCCCGTTGCCGATGAGCGCTAGATCGAGCGTAGCCACTGCCGCACAGCCTCGACGTCGGGGAGCCGCCAGCGGGCCGCCGTCGCTCCCGCGCCGACCTTGATCGAGTGTCCGCCGAGCTGGTTGACCACGTGGAAGCCGTATTCGTCGGTATCGTCGTCACCGACGAACACCGGCGCCCGGCCCGCAAACGGAGGCTCCTCCAGGAACTCGCGGACGGCCAGTCCCTTGTCCTTCCCCGCGGGCTTCATTTCGACGACGCTCTTGCCGAGCTGCAGGCTGTACTGGCCGGCGAGCTGCGGGAGGACTTCCTGCATCGTGCGCTGCACGAAGTCCGCCAGCTCCGGCACGCGCCGGTAATGCAGTGCCAGGGAGACGCCTTTGTCCTCGAGCAGCAGGCCCGGCTTGTCGGCGATCGCAGCGGTGAGCCGCTGGCGCGCCAGCTCGACGCGTTCGGTCGGCGCCGCGTGCCGGCTGTAGACACCGGCGGCATTGCGGCGCTCGACGCCATGCTGGCCTGCCACGGGGAGCTGCACGGCGGGAAACAGGCGATCGACCTCAGCGATTGTCCGGCCGCTCATCAGGGCCACCGCGCCGCCCGCGCATTGGTAGAGCCGCTCGAGGAGCCGGCGCACTTCGTCGCTCACCCGCACGGAGCTTGGCGTGTCGGCGAAGTCGATCAGCGTGCCGTCGATGTCGAAGAAATACGCCCAGTCGGACCGCGGGAAGGGCGGGAGAGGTGGGAGCGGCGCCGCGCTCATCGCAGCCCGATCCGCTTGAGCGCCGCGCCCTGCTGCCGCTGGCCCGCCGGCACCGCGACGACGTCCGGCAGCCGTCCGCGGCGGCGCATCGCGGCGGCGTCCATCAGCATGCGCCCCGCCCAGCGAAACACGTTGAAATCCTGAATCAGGCCGCGCATCAGCCGCATGCGCGTTCGTTGCTCGGCGCTCGTCATCGTGAGCGCGAGCTGCAGCGCCGCCGCGCACTGATCGGTGTCGTAGGGGTTCACGATGAGCGCTTCGGGCAGCTCCCGTGCGGCGCCGGTGAAGAGGCTGAGGATCAGGACGCCGCGCTCATCGTCGCGGGCCGACACGAACTCCTTCGCGACGAGATTCATCCCGTCGTGCAGCGACGTGACCATGCACAGGTCGGCGCCGCGGTAGTACTCGAAGATCTGCTTCGGCTGGTGGTGCTCGATTTTCAGGATGATCGGCGGGTAAATGGCCTCGGGGAACCGCTGATTGATGCGCGTCGCCAGATCGCGCACGCGTGCCTCGTAGGCCCGGTATTCCTCTATATGGATGCGGGTGGGTGCGGCGATCTGTATGAACGAGAACTTGCCGATCCACGCAGGCTCGATCTCGAACAGCCGCTCCACCGCGCGGAGCCGTTCCTCAATCCCCTTGGTATAGTCCATCCGCTCCACGCCGACCCCCACGGCGTGGTCGGGCGGGAGATTGTGGTGCTCGCGGATCTCGGTACGGCATTGCTCCACGGGGGTCGCGAGCAGCTCGGGCGCCGGCGGCCACTCGACGGAGATCGGGTAGCGCCGCACGGCGGTGTGTTTGCCACGGTAGGTGACCGAGAACTCCTCTCGGTCGACGCGCGCCTCGAGCAGCCGGTCGACCGTGTCGACGAAGTTGTTGACGTGGAACTGCGTGTGGAATCCGAGAATCGTGCTGCCGAGCAAGCCGTCGAGCAGCTCCTCGCGCCAGGGGCAAATCGCGAACGCTTCAGGATTCGGCCACGGAATGTGCCAGAACGAGATGATCGTGGCGGCCGGCAACGCTTCCTTGATCATCCGGGGGAGCAATGCGAGGTGATAATCCTGCACGAGCACGATCGGATCGATGGACTCCGCTTCCTCGACGACGCTCTGGGCGAACTTGCGATTTACCGTGACGTACTGCTCCCAGTCGCCGCGGCGGAATACCGGACGGACGTGCGCGATGTGACACAGCGGCCAGATCCCTTCGTTCGCGAAGCCGTAGTAGTAGCCCGCTTCTTGCTCGTTGGTGAGCCAGATGCGGCGCAGCTGGTATGCCGCGTTGTCGGGCGGTGGGGGCACCGCCACACGATCGTGCGCGTCGACCGTCTCGCGGTCGGCGGTGCCGCTGCCGTGCGCGAGCCAGGTGCCGGAACAGGCGCGCATGATCGGCTCGAGCGCGCTGACGACCCCGCTCGCCGGCCGCCACACCTCGATCGCGGGTCCACGCCGCATGTGGATGTACGGCTCGCGGTTGGACACGACGATCACCTCCTGGCCGCGCAGCTCGCGGCGCAGGATTTGACGCAGCGTCGCGGGCGACCAGGCAAGCTGCTCCTCGTCACGTGAGCGGTGATCGCTTTCCAAATCCTCGAT
>QHTW01000228.1:7434-12624 GCA_003220955.1 Gemmatimonadota bacterium
TCTTTCACGATAGGCCGAAGCTTGGGCGGCGGCCCGGCGAACCCGCGCACGCCCACCCGTCCGGGCACCACCAGCAGGCCCTCGCCGCGCAGCACCGCGCGGAGTCCCTGCACCCAGCCGCGCCAGGAGAGCTGCGCGATCACTACAGTGATGAGTGCGACGGTGAGGCCGAGCCCGACAAAGAAGAGAAAGAGGTAGTCGCGCGTCTCCCGGCTGCGCCGGGCGATGAAGCTCATGTCGTGTACCAGCACGAGCTCCCCGCCGCCGACCAGCGGCCGAACCGACACGAAAACGGGACCGGTCGCGGTCTGGAGAAGATCGCCCGACGGCTGTGTGAAGCGGCCCAAGTCGGAGCACCGCAGCTCCGCCGGCAAGGTGGGGGTCGCGACAGCGTCGCCGGTATCCGCGGGGCAAAACGCGATGGCGAATAGGCGCTCGTCCTGCGTCAGGCGCGTGAAGAACTCCTGAATGCGGCGCGGGTCGCCGGTCCGAACCAGGTTATGGAGCGGATCCGCGACGGTCGTGGCGATCAGGTTGGCGCGCACCTCGAGGTCGCGGCTGAACCAGCGGAGCATGAGCTTGTCCACCAGTGGGAGCGCCGCGTAGGCGAAGATGCCGAGGGCGACGAGCAGCGGGACGACAAATCGCAGCGACAGTCGCATGGCCTTCTACATACCCGATACGGGGTCCGGGTTCCCGACTGGCGTGGAAGCCATTGTGGCATCACCGTATGCGTGCATGGTTCCGCTGACGCGCTCGCTCCGTCTGTTCGACGGCCTCGCCATGGTCGTCGGCATCACGATCGGCTCCGGAATCTTCCGGACGCCGGGCCTGGTCGCGCATCAGTTGGGTCGTCCCTGGCTCACCTTCGTCGCGTGGCTGCTCGGCGGCGTGCTCGCGTTCCTCGGCGCGTTGTGTTTCGCCGAACTCGCCACTCGTCATCCGCAGGCCGGTGGCAAGTACGTGTACGCCCGCGAGGCGTTCGGCCCGCGCATCGGTTTCATGGTCGGCTGGTGCGAGGGATTCGCGATGTACCCCGCGGCGATCGCCGCGCTCGGCGTCGTCACCGGCGAGTTCCTCGGCCGGCTGTTCGGCTGGTCGCCGGGTGCGAGCAAGTGGCTCGGCGTAGGCGCGGTCGCGCTGCTCGTCGCCATCAACCTGACCGGCGTCACGTCGGGCCGCTGGGTCCAGAACGTCGCGACCAGCGCCAAGGTCCTGGCACTCGGTAGCATCGTGCTAATCGCCTTCGCGGCCGGCGATGGCGCCGGTTGGCGCGGCACGCTGACAGGTGCTCCGACGGGGATCGCGCTGTTCGGCGCGCTCGCGGTCGCATTTCAATCCGTGATCTGGTCGTACTACGGGTACGCGGATGCCGCGAAGATCGCCGAGGAGGTAGTGGATCCCGGGCGCACGCTGCCGCGCGTGTTCTTATGGGGAATCGCGATCGCAACGGGGCTGTATTTGCTGTTGAACGCGGCATTTCTGCACGTCCTCCCCTTCGATGAGATCGCCGGGTCGGTGCTCGTGGCCGGCGACGTGGCGGCGAAGATCTTCGGGCCGCACGGCGATCTCGTGATCACGGTGCTCGCCTTGCTGGTCGTGCTGGCGTCGCTGAACGGAAACATCTTCGTGACCCCGCGAGTGATCTTTGGTCTCGCGCGCGAGGGACTCGGGCCGCGCGTGCTTGCGGAGGTCAATGCCGGTGGTACGCCGTCGGAAGCGATGGTGTCGGTCGGAGTGGTTGCGATCGCGCTCGCCGCCTCGGGTACGTTCCCGCAGCTTCTGTCGATCGCGATCGCCCTGATATTACTAATCGACAGTGTGACGATCGCAGCGCTGTTCCCGCTGCGGGCGCGGCAGCCGGCGGCGCCATTCCGCGTCCCGCTCTATCCGCTCGTGCCCGCGCTCTTCATCGCCGTGTATCTCGCGCTGCTCGTCGGAACGGCGCTCGCACAGCCGGGGCTGGTCGCGATTGCGGTCGGAGTCCTGGTGGCCGCGTGGGGTCTTAGCTGGATCCCGGTCGGTAGAGGATCACGTTCGCCTTCTCCAGAGTGATCAACCCACCACCGATCATCTCGCTGAGATCCGGCAGAATGGAGTGAATCGTATCGTCTGTTTCGACGACCTCGATGATCAGCGGCAGGTCGACTGAAAGCCGCAGCACTTTGTCCGTGTGCATCTTGCTGGACGCCCCAAATCCGGCGACGCCACGCAGGACGGTCGCCCCCGCGAGGCCCTTGCTGCGAAAGCGCTCGAGCAACGCCTCATAGAGGGGCTTGCCGTGGTACTTGTCGCTTTCGCCGATGAAGACGCGCATCAGCGTGCGCTCGCCGCGGAATTGTTCTGTCATCGAGACCTCACAGGAGTTTGCTGCCGAGCGCCGTTCCCAGCATCACGGCGGCCACACAGCCGAGAATCGTCGCACTCATGTAGAGCGCCGCGCGCAGGTAGTCGCCATCGGTGAGCAAGGCGACGCTCTCGTAGCTGAAGGTGCTCATCGTGGTGAACGCGCCGCAGAACCCGATCGTCAGAGCCGCACGCAGGTCGGGGGAGATCAGCGTGGTGCCGGTGGCGACGCGAAGGATGAAGCCGAGGAGGAGCGAGCCGGAAAGGTTGACGGTGAGCGTGCCGAGCGGGAAGCCGGTCGCGGTGCGGCTCTGGATCCACCCCTCGAGTCCGTAGCGCGAGAGCGTACCGGCGATGCCCCCGAGCGCGATATAGAGGATGGTCAAAGAAAAACTCCTGCCGTGGATGGTTCGGGTAGGAGTCATCAGCCCGAAACGGGCGGTTTAAGGCGAACTCCATCGCCTGCTCCAAGCTAATATCTTTCCCACATGCCGCACATCCGCCTGGCCCTGTCGCAGTTCCGACCGACCAAAGGTGAGTACGCCGACAACGTCGCGCGGATCGGCGCGGTCGTCACGCAAGCGGCGCAGCTCGATCCCAAGCCCGACCTCGTCGTCTTTCCCGAGACCGCGACGTCGGGCTATTTCGTCGAAGGGGGAGTGAAGGAGCTCGCGGTTACCGCCGGCACCCTGGCCCGCGATCTCGCCGCCGCCTATCAGGGTCCTGCGATCGATGTCGCCGTCGGGTTCTACGAGCGCTTCCAGAACCACATCCACAACTCCGCCCTGTACGTCACGCTCGACAGGAAGAAGCCCAGGGTGCGGCACGTGCATCGCAAGGTGTTCCTGCCGACCTACGGCGTCTTCGACGAAGAGCGGTTCGTCGATCGCGGGCAGGAAGGCGTGCGGTCGTTCGAGACGAGTTGGGGTGGCAAAGCCGCGATCCTGATTTGCGAAGACGCCTGGCACTCGCTGGCCGCGACCGTGGCCGCCCTCGAGGGCGCACAGCTGGTCATCGTGCCGAGCGCGTCGCCGGCGCGCGGGCTGGGCGAGCCTGAGGACGAGGCGTGCGATTGCGAGACGCTGCCGGAGTCGGTGGTCCGCTGGGAGCGCATCGTGCGTGGCATTGCCGAGGAGCACGGCGTCTTCGTGGCGCTCGCGAACCTCGTAGGGTTCGAAGGCGGCAAGGGATTCCCCGGCGCATCGGCGGTGATCGACCCGACCGGCCGAGTCATCGCGCGCGGCCCCCTGTTCGAAGAGGCGCTGCTGACCGCCGACCTCGACCTCGATTCGCTGACGACGGCGCGATCGGATTCACCACTGCTGGCTGATCTCCAAAGTGCCCTGCCGGTTCTCACCAAGAGCCTGAGTGGGAAGAGTCCGAATGACAAGGTGAAGTTCGATGCCGCCACAAACGGCGCGAGCAACGCCGCACGCCTCACGCCGCACGCCGCACCGATCGTTACCGGCGGCCGCGATAGGGACGGCGACCCCCTCGCCATCGACTCCGAGCTCACGCGCAAGTGGCTGGTCAGCTTCCTCAAGGACGAGGTGGTCCGCCGCCGCGGTTTCAAGAAGGGCCTCGTCGGGCTCTCCGGCGGCGTGGATTCCGCCCTTACCGCGTTCCTGGCGGCCGACGCGCTTGGCAAAGAAAATGTCATCGGCGTGCGCATGCCCTACCGCACGTCGAGTCCTGAGAGCCTCGAACATGCGCAGCTCGTCATCGACAAGCTCGGCATTCCGTCGCTGACGATCGACATCTCGGACGCCGTGGATGCCCTGCTGAAGCAAGTCGGGAACCACGACCCGCACCGCCTCGGCAATATCATGGCGCGTCAACGGATGATCGTCCTGTTCGATCTCTCCGCCAAACACAACGCGCTGCCGCTCGGCACCAGTAACAAGTCGGAGCGGCTGCTCGGCTATTTCACCTGGCACGGCGACGACGCGCCGCCGGTGAACCCGCTCGGCGACCTGTTCAAGACGCAGGTGTGGGCTCTGGCGCGGCATGTCGGTGTGCCCGAGGAGATCGTGGGCAAGCCCGCCACGGCGGATTTGATCAAGGGTCAAACGGATGAAGGCGACCTTGGCGTTTCATACTTGCACGCCGACCGGATTCTCTATCACCTGATCCGCGGTGAGGAGCCCACCCCCTCTCCCCGCCCGCGGGGCTTTACTAAGGAAGAGGTGGAGATCGTGCGGAAGCGGCTGGACTCGACGCACTGGAAGCGCCGGCTGCCGACGGTCGCCGTCCTGTCCCAGACTGCAATCGGTGAGTTTTATCTGCGACCGGTGGACTACTGATGGTCGGGCAGAAGGGCCGGCATCCACGTGAATCGGAGTCCGTACTGACGGAGCTGATGATGCCGCACCATGCGAACATCATGGGCAACGTGTTCGGCGGCCACATCCTGGCACTCGTGGACCGCGTCGCCGCGGTCGCTGCCATTCGACACGCGCACCGTGAGTGCGTCACCGTCTCGGTCGACAAAGTCGACTTCCGGGAGCCGATTCATGTCGGCGACCTGGTGACCGCGATGGCGCGGGTGAACTTCGCGGGCCGCACCTCGATGGAGGTCGGCGTGAAGGTACTCGCCGAGGACGTGCTGACGGGCGACAAGCGGCATACGAATTCGTGCTATATCACCTACGTCGCGCTCGACCAAAACGGCCGGCCCACGGAAGTCGAGCCGATCGTGCCCGAGACTCCTGACGAGAAACGGCGCTACGATCGGGCGGCCAAACGGCGGGCGAAACGAGTGATGGAACGCCGCTACGACCAAGGCCGGGGTGAGTAGGGTCGTACTCGTTTTGTCGGGTGGTGGAGCGAAGGCGCTTGCGCACG
>QHTW01000228.1:12650-20001 GCA_003220955.1 Gemmatimonadota bacterium
AGCGGATCTGATCCCCAGTCACATCGTCGCAACCTCAATGGGTGCCGTCGTGGGTGCGGCACTCGGAGCCGGCGTGCCGTTCGATCAGGTGCGGCGGCGCGCGATGGGCGTCCGCCGCAAGGACGTCGCTCCGTTCGACCCGCTCGTCTTGCTCATGGGCCTGTTCGCCCGCAGCCTCTTTCCCGCCTCCGCGCTGCGGACAGCGATCGCTCGCATCGCTCCCCAGACGCGCTTCGAGTACCTGCGCATCCCGCTGACCGTCACCGCCACCGATCTCGATAGCGGCGAGCTGCTCCTGCTCGGCGGCCCCCCCTCCCAGCGCCGCGGCCCCGACATCGAGCTCGCGGATGCGCTGTACGCGTCGTGCGCCTTACCGCTGTACTTCCCGCCGTTCGAGACGGACGGCCGGCGTCTTGGTGACGGCGGCTTACGCGCGGTGCTGCCGCTGGACCCGGCGCGCGAGCTCGAGCCGCACGCGGATCTGTTCGTCGCGGTGAACGTCGGTCCGGGATTCGATGAGCGCGGCGGGCCGGTCACGAACGGCGATCAGCCGCAACCGCCCTCCCCCGGCGCGCCCGTTCCCGCGCGGATCCCGCGCGTCGTGCGGACGCACGGCGAGGCCATGCGCATCATGATGGCGGAGCAGGCGAAGCGAGCGCTCGCCGACTGGCCGAAGGACGGGCCGAGGCTCATCTATGTGCGCGCAGTCGCCGAGCGTGAAGCAACGTTCGCGGTTGATCGAGTGCAGGAATATGTGGAGATGGGTTACCAAGCCACCAAGAAGGCCTTAGGATAACTCCATGCGAGCCTCGGAAGTGATGATTGCCGATCCGGTGGTTGCTGCCGCAGGTGCTACCTCGTCTGAAGTCGCCGCCCTCATGCGGGTCAAGAACATCTCGGTGGTCCCTGTGGTCGACAATCCGAAGGACCGACATTACCTGGGCACGATTTCAGATCGTGATATCGTCGCGCGGTGTGTCGGTGCCGGTCACGATCCAACCGACTGCTCCGCCGCTGATCACGCCCGTACCGATACGCCAATAGTGAAGCCTGAGACCGAGCTCAAAGGATTCAAGATCGCGAAGCAGGTGGACGCGACCGATCACCACGTACGATCGACCATCGTGGTGCTCAACGGCGACAAGAAAGTGGTAGGGTTCATCCCGCATCCTGAAGAAGTTCAGGGAATCGTGGTGGGGTAGTGGCGCACAAGTTTTTCACGCTCGCCGCAGCCAACCGGACGCTGCCGTTAGTCAAGCGCGTCGTGCAGGACATCATGGCGGTCTACCCGGAGTGGAAGGACCTCGTGGCCCGTTACGAGCTCGTGGCGGCTCAGGCGCGGCCCGACTGGGGCGAGTCAAAGGAGCAGATCGACCTGAAGGCCCAGATCGACGCCGTCGCGGCGAAGATCAACGCCTTCCTCGGCGAGCTGGAGGAAATTGGCTGCGAGTTCAAGGGATTCGATCTCGGGCTCGTGGATTTCCACGGCCGGCTGGACGAGCGCGAAATCCTGTGGTGCTGGAAGTTCGGTGAGGATCGGATCACGCACTGGCACGAGCTGGAGGCGGGATTCGCGGGGAGGCAGCCATTGCCTGAAGTCTTGAGCCGCACGTGAGAGGCGTCTGGCTGTTCCTCCACGTCATGGGGTTCGTGGCCTGGCTCGGCGGTGGTCTCGCCGTCATGCTCAGCGGGATCACGGCGAAGAATTTCCCGCCCGACCACCGCCTTGCGGTCTATCGCATCATGAGCGTCGTTGCGCGCAGCCTGATCGGCCCCGGGGCCGTCCTGGTAGTCGTGAGCGGTATCGTGTTGTCAGTGCCCTACTTCACGAGCTCTACGGTTCCCACCTGGCTCATGGCGATGCAAACGTTCGGCCTGCTCGGGGCAGTTGTGGTCATCGGGGTCGTGACCCCTACCGCCGCCCGGCTCGGCAGGCTCCAGATGGACGCCCGAGGCGAGCTGCCTGAAGCCTTTACGGGTTTGCGTCGCCGGCAGGCCATTTTTGCGACGCTGGCCGGGGTTCTTGCCCTCTTGGCCCTCGGCGCGGGGACCATCTTCCGGTAAGCCGTACCTCTTTCTAAACTCCGTGACCAGACCCCCCCTCTACGGGTCGTTTTGAGGGGAAACACCCCGTACGTCCTCCTCCCTTTCGATCCGGGGTGTGGGCACGAGTGCGCGGCCTGGTACTCTTCGATTTCGGTGGGACGCTGGACGCGGACGGCGCCCGTTGGAGCGTTCGCTTTCACGCCGCGTATCGCGCGGCAGGCGGTAAACAGTCGTTCGCGGCGTTCGACCGGTCGTTTCGTGAGTCGGACCGAGCTCTCGAGCGGCTCTCAGGGATAGAGAGGCTGGGATTCCGCGCGATGGTAGACGCTCAAACCGCCTTGTTATTACCCCGGCTATCCGATGGTGCTGGCCTTTCGGCACGGGCCATCGCTGATCAGTTTCATTCCTCGACATGGACGACCGTGCGCCGCAACGAAGAGCTGCTCGAGCGGCTGCACCAGTCGTACCATCTCGGGGTCGTTTCGAATTTCACCGGCAATCTCGAGCGCTGCCTCGAGGAGCTTGGCGTGATGCGTTACTTCTCTGTCGTTGCCGATTCAGGACGCGTCGGGATCACGAAACCGGACCCGCGCCTGTTTCAGCATGCACTCAGCTGGCCCGGACTCGTCTCGAAGCCGGCCTGGATGGTCGGCGACAACTTCGAGTCGGACATCCGTCCGGCCGCGGCGTTGGGTCTGTCGACCGCGTGGCTCGCGCCCGAAACGGAGAAGTCGCGGGAAACCGGCATTCCAACGGTGCGCTTGCAAACATTGTCGGACCTTGCCGGAGTGCTCGACTCGTGATGCGCGGACTGATCCTGGCTGGGGGCCGCGGCTCTCGTCTGGCCGCCGATGGCGTCGAGACGCCCAAAGCGCTGGTGGAGGTTTCGGGCCGGCCGCAGCTCGTCAATTTGATCGAAACGTTCGCCGGCCTCGGCTGCGACTCGATCACCTGCATGGTTCGCGACGGCATAGCGGTTGACCTTCCCACCCCGCTCCCCGCGACTGTGCGCATGTGCCGGACACCGTCTTCCCTGCACACACTGGCCGCCGGTCTCGCGGTTGTGCCGCCCGGTCCGGTGTTCTGCGCGATGGTCGATACGGTGATGCCGGCGGCCGACTGGCGCCGCCTGTACCGCGGTGTGACTCAGTGTCTCGACGAAGGGGCGGCCGCCGTGCTCGCGGTGACGCCGTTCGTGGACGATGAATTGCCGCTGTACGTCACGCGCGACGCGCAGGGTTTTGCGACCGGGATCCTCGACACCCCGCCTCCCTCGGGTGCGTCGCTGCTCGTGACGGGCGGAGTGTATGGTTTGAGCCCGGTCGCCCGGCGACTCGCCTCCGTCGCGGTCGCCTCGCTACATCGCATGCGCGCCTTCCTGCGGCTGCTGGTCGAGCTGAAGGTCCCAGTGGCCACCGTCGAGGTGCCGCGCATCATCGATCTCGACCACAAGAGCGACCTCGAAGCGGCGGAGCGCTGGCTGGCCGCGAGCGCCGAGTCATGAAACGTCTCGTCGCCCTCTACCGCAGCCCCACGTATTCGCCGGCACAGCATCGCAGCAACGACACGGCGATCCTCGACGACACGATCGCCGGTCTGGAACGGCGCGGTTGGCTGGTCACCCGCATGGGTGAAGGGGATGTTGCGGCGGGCCGGCTCCCCGCCGCCGACCTCTACGTGAATATGTGCCAGGGTCCCGCGGCGTCGGAGCGTCTGCTCGACCTGGTGCCGCGGGAGGCGCTGGCCGTGAATCCGCCGGAAAGCGTTCTGAACTGCCACCGCCACCGCCTGGTCGGCCGCATGGCGGCTGCCGGCGTCGCGTTCCCCCGCACGCTGATCGTCCCGACCGCCGAGCCCGCAGCCCTGTTGCCGCTGGTCCATCAATTGAACGGGGATGGACGGCCGGTGTGGGTCAAGCGCGGCGACGTGCACGCCGAAACCAGCGCGGACGTCGTGGCGGCCAAGGAAGCGGGTGTGACGGACGCGATCGCGGGATTCGCGCGGCGCGGCGTCACGCGCGTGGCGCTGCAAGCGCACGTCGGTGGCCCGATCGTGAAGTTCTACGCCCTTGCTGATGGGCGCTTTTTCTCGTGGTATGCCGCCGATCCAGGCCGGGTCGACATCTCGGAGGAACGGCTGAAAAAGCTCGTATTCGCGGCGGCACGCGCCGTGGGGCTCGAGGTGTTTGGTGGCGACGTCGCGTTCCCTGAGCCCGATACGCCGGTGCTCATCGATCTCAACGACTGGCCTTCATTTGCTCCGGTGCGCATCGCTGCTGCAGAGGCGATCGCCGCCTATATCGACGAAAAGGCCGCGAACGGAAACCAGGCATGACCGACCTTGATATCCAATTGCAGTCGCAGCGCATCTTCGAGCTCGAGGCGCAGTATCTCGCACCGGGCACGCAGAGCGTTGCGCTCTTCAGCAAACTCTGCATGGATCGCGGCGAAGGCGCGATCCTGTGGGACGTTGACGGCAATCGCTACATCGATCTGCTCGCCGGCGTCGGCGTGGCGAGTCTCGGCTACGCGCATCCACGCTACGTCGCCGAGATGTCGCGACAGCTCGAGCGCGTGCATGTGGGGAGCTTCACGTCGGAGCATCGTGCCGCCCTGGTCAAGCTGATCGCGGAGCTCGCGCCCGGCGACTTGAACCGCACGCAGCTCTACTCGAGCGGTGCAGAGGCGGTCGAAGCGGCGGTGCGGCTCGCGAAGGCCGCCACGGGTCGGCACGAGATGATGGGATTCTGGGGTGGCTTCCATGGCAAGACGGGAGGAGTCCTGCCGCTCTTGTCGGGCAGCTTCAAACACGGCCTTGGGCCGCTGGCCCCCGGCAACTACTCGACCCCATACGCCTCGTGCGCGCGCTGCGCGTTCGGCAAGACGTTCCCGTCCTGCGAGTGGCACTGCGTCGATTTCGTACGGTCCAAGATCGTGCTCGAAACGACGAACGACATCGCCGCGATCATCGTCGAGCCGGTGCAGGGGACGGCCGGCAACGTCGTGCCCCCGCCGGGCTACCTGCGCGAGCTGCGCGCGCTCGCAACAGAGATCGGCGCGCTCCTGATCTGCGACGAGATGATCACCGGCTTCGGGCGAACGGGCAAGATGTTCGCCGTGGAGCACGACGCCGTCGTGCCCGACGTGTTGCTCGTCGGCAAGGGATTTGGCGGCGGGTTCCCGGTCAGCGGCCTCGTGATCCGCGAGCCGATCGCGTTCTCGAAGCCGTGGGCCAATCCGAGCGGCAGCTCGTCGAGCTACGGCGGCAACCCGCTCGCGGCCGCGGCGGCGCACGTCACCATCCGCACGATCGTCGAAGAAGGGCTGGTGGAGCACAGCCGCCGGCTCGGTGCGTTGATGCTCGCCGAAATGCAGCGCTGGGAAGACGAGATTCCAATCGTCAGCGACGTGCGCGGCCGCGGCCTGATGATCGGCATGGACCTCGTGGTGCCCGGCACGCGGAAGCTGCTCGATAAGAAGGTCACGCGCTGGATTTTCGACACGTTGCTCGCGCGCGGCGTCATCGCGATGATCTACAACCCGGAAGTGCGCATCAACCCGCCGCTCGTCATCACGGACGAACAGGCGATGGAGGCTCTCGCCACGATGAAAGCGGTGCTGGAGGAGGCCGGCGCGCGTGTACGCAAGTAAGGGACCCGTCGTAGAAGAATGGGCCGATCGGCGCTTCTTCCGGCCGTTGGGGTGGCGCGTGGCGACCGCCCTCCTGCCGACGCGCATCTCGGCCGATGCCGTCACGCTCGCGAGCCTGGTGCTGGGAGTGCTCGCGGGTCACCTGTTCTGGTACCGCAGCGCCTGGGTCAATGCGTGCGGCGTCTTGCTGTTCATCGTGTCCGACCTGCTGGACAGCGTCGACGGGCAGCTCGCGCGCCTGCGCGGAAAGTCGACGCGCATGGGCAGGATCCTCGATGGCCTCGCCGACAGTGGCCGCTTCGTCAGCCTGTATGGGCATCTCGCCGCCCGCCTGTATGCCGGGCATTGGCGCTGGGGTGGAGTCGCGCTGGCGATGGCCGCGCTGTTCTCCCACGCCTACCAGGCGGCCGCCGCCGACTTCATTCGCCAGGCGTACCTGCGCTTCGCGATTGGCGAGGGTGACGAGCTCGACGTCCCCGAGCAGGCCGGCGTCGAGAACGGCGATTCGTGGTGGGGGCGCATCTCATCCTGGATCTACGGCGACTACACGCGGCGCCAGGCGTTGCTTTTCCCTCGCACGACGGCGCTCGCCCGCGCGTATTCGGGGCGTGAGGTGCCCGACTCGTTGCGCCGCTCCTGGGCCGAGCGACAGCGCTGGGTGGTGCGGGGGTGCGCGCTGATCGCGCAGAACATTCGCTTCCTGCTGCTGGCGCTGACCGCGGTGCCACACTGGCCCGCGGCGTATTGCTGGATCGTCGTCGTGCCCCTGAATCTGGTGCTGGTCGTCCTCATTCTGGCGCACGAGCGCGAGCCGAAATTCCATGCACAACTCGCCTGACGCTCGCGTCTATCGTGGCGTGCTCCTCGGCCTCGGGGGCATCGCGCGCTCCGGCCACCTGCCCGCGTTTCAAGCCGATCCGAAGGTGGCGTCGCGACTGCGGATCGTCGGGATCGTAGACGACGCGCCACACGCCCCGGCATCATTCGCCGGTATCCCGCTCCTATCTCGTCCCGATCAGCTGGCGGACCTTGGCCCGGTCGACTTCGTCGACATCTGCACGCCGACGTCGTCTCACCTCGAGTTGTCGTTGTGGGGACTGTCGCAGGGCTACCATGTCCTGTGCGAAAAGCCGGTCGCGGTGAATCGCGCCGAGGCGGCGAAGCTGGCCGCGGCGGCGCTCGATGCGGGCCGCGTAGTGATGCCCTGCCATCAGTATCGCTTCAATCCGGTGTGGCGCCGTCTCAAGCAGTGGCTCGACGAGGGCGCGATCGGACGTTGGTATCTGGCGGAGTTCCGGGTATATCGTCTCGCCGCCGATCCTGGCGCCGGTCAGGCGCCCGTGCCCTGGCGGGGACGTCGCGCCGATGGACGGGGCGGCGTGCTGCTCGATCACGGCACGCACCTGGTCTACGAGCTGCTGGACGTGGCGGGTCCGCCGCAATCCGTGCGTGCCTGGACCGGCCGGCTGCGGCATGACGGCTACGACGTCGAAGACACGGCGCAGCTTGTGTTCGGCTATCCCGATCGGATGGCGACGATGTTTCTCACGTGGGCCGCGCGGCGGCGTGAGACTGAGATCCGCTTCATCGGCGAGCGGGGGAGCATTACGTGGAGCGGCGGCATGCTCACGCTCGAGCGCGACGGCCACACCGAG
>QHTW01000229.1:0-7358 GCA_003220955.1 Gemmatimonadota bacterium
TGGGCGGTGAGCTGCTGGTCGGCCAGGCGCTGAGCTTCCTCGATCGCCACCGTGGCGATTTCGAGCGCGCGGTCCAGCCGGCCCTGGGCCCGACAGACGATGCCGAGGTTGTGGCGGGATTCGGCGACGCCGCGGGCGAAATGCGCCTGCTCGTACGCCGCGATCGCGCGCGTGTACGCGATGACGGCCCGCTTATAGTCGCCCTGCATGTTGGCGATGACGCCGAGGTTATTGGCGCACCGGCCGACGGTGGCCATGTCATTGTCGTCGGTCGCCTCTTCCTGGGCTCGTGTGAAGAAGTACGTGGCCTCGTCGATGCCGCCGCGCTCCAGCGCGATCGCACCGCAGACGTTCAGGGCCCGCACTTCCATCATCCGGTCCTTGAGCGAGCGGGCGCGCAGCTGCGCCACCATCGCCCACTGCTGGCCCACCTCGAGACGGCCGAGGCGGCTGTGCGCGATTCCGAGAAGCAGCGTGAGCAACGCGGACTCTTCGAGCTCGTCCTTGGAGCGCTGCTCGAGATACGTGAGCAGCTCGGCATAGCGGCCGGCATCGGCGAACTGCTGCGCCACGTGGATCGGCGCGAGCGTGCCGCGGAGCTCGGCGGCGAACGCCGCATCCCAGCCCTGGCCGGCGAGTTTGCGGATTTCGCTCTCGGCGCCGATGCGAGCGAAGATGCCCTTCGCGGCCTGGGCCGCGGCCTGGGCTTCGCCGGCGCGGTCCGTGCGCTGCAACACCAGCGCGAGATCGCGGGTCGCTTCGCCCTGGAGGAGGAGCCGCTCGTGCAGCTCGGCGCGACCGATGACCTCGCGCAGCGCCTTTTCGGCACGGGGCAGGTGATTCTCGGCGGCCAGCACCAGGGCCTGAATGCGCAGGTCTTCCGCTTCGGCCACGGGGTCGGGCAACTCGCCGCGGATGACCCGGATCCGGTCGAGATCGCGGCGGGCAAGCTCGGGCTCGCTGCGCACAGCGCGGATTTCGGCGCGGCCGCGCAACGTCATGGCATAGAGGGCCTCGTCGCCTGTCGCCTCGGCGGCGGCAACGGCCTGATCGGCCGTGGCCAGCGCCTTGTCAAACGCGTTCTGCTCACGATAGGCGTTCGCCAGGTTGTGCTGGCAGTCGGCGACGCCCGTCTGCATGCCGGCACGATGGAACGCGGCGGCGGCAATTTCCCAAGAAGAGATGGCCTCAGCGTGACGGCCGCGGAGATGGCTGATGATCCCGAGGTTGTTGGACGCCCGGCCGGTGATGGCATGATCGCCGTCGCGGCTCGCCGCCATCAACGCCTGCGTACAGAAATCGGCCGCTTCGGTCAGGTTGCCGCTGACGAGGGCGATCGCGCCGCGCGCGTTGAGCGCATGACGTTCGACGCCGTGCTCGCGAAGCTGGCGCGCCTGGTTCAGCGCGCGATCGATCCACTGCAGACCCTGTTCATGCCGGCCCAGCCGCGCCTGGGCGATGCCGTACAGCAACGCAAGGGTCGGATCCTCGAGCTCGCTCTGCTCGCGCGCGCCCAGGAACTCTACGACTGCGGCATGGTGACCGGCAGCCGCGAGTGCGCGGGCTTTTGCGACGACAGGCGACGCCTCGAGGAGGCGCTGGTCGCGGGTTTGGTCTTTTGACATTGGGATGCTATCCCCCGCTTACCAGTTAACCGCCCACTCCAGTAAGTCTTCCGCGACCGCGTATTCGGAGAAATGCGGCAGCCCATACGTAAACGACTTCTCATCGAGCGACTGGTTCGCCGACAGCTTCGACCACGGTTCGCTTGCGTCGGCACGGTACCAGAGCCCGAGCAACTGCGCTTCGATTTTGGCGTCGGTGCTGTCCACCACGCCGTCGCCGTTCAAGTCGCCGCCGGCGCCGCCATACCAGATCTTCAGCTGGGCGGGCGCGCCGAACTGCAAGCCGTGCGGCTCGAGCGAGACGCCGATCTTGCCGGTGTCGACGCTGACGGTAAGGAGGACCGAATCGCCCACGGCCAGCTCGCCGACGCCAGGAACGAACTGCGGATCGGTCGTCGTGAGCATCAGGAACGGATGGACTGCGCTATCGATGCTGCTTGCATAGTTGATCAGGACCGACCGCGACTCACCGCGAACCGCCCAGAACGAGACGACATTCTGATCGAGGCTCAGGGGAGGTGTCAGCGCCATCGCGCCGGAGCGGCGCGGGTGAGTCGATGTATTTGCCGTGAACTGAGGAGCTTGGGTTGCCCAGCGCAGGAACTGTGGAGCCGCGGGATGTTTCACCGCTGTGGGTTGGTCCGCGCAGCGCGCTACGGAGAGCGCGAGAGCGAGTACCATGAGGGAGCGGCGGACGAACATGGAAGTCTCCAAGGGCTTGGGCGCTTGACTGCATTCGGATTCGTAGACACTATTGGACAGAATCGGGACCTCAGCTCCCCGTATACGACACCGAAAGTAGGCATATCTTGTCCCCTGTCAAGCCCGAAACTGGCCCGAAACTGGTCCCCGTAGCTGATCGCCTCGCCCTCCTCCTGGATGTGTTCAGCCCGTGGGGCGGTATCTCTTTGAGCTATCGACAGTTTGCCGCCGCGCTCGGCGGCGCTGTAACTGAAGCTGCCATAAAGAAATGGCCGCATCGAGAGAAATTCCCCGCCGATGTCGCCCGCCTGATCGTGACCCGGGCGAAAGAGCTTAATATTCCCGATGTTACGCTCGAGTGGGTACTTTGGGGGGAGGGCTCAGGTCCCAAAAAAGGAACCAAAAAGGTTCCACAACAGGCACAGCAGCACGAACATCAGGAGTTAGCGGCGAGCATCGCCGAAGCCCTGCGGACCGATCTGGCCCACAACGAGTTCGGCCAGTGGTCGTCGGTCGAGGTGCAGCGCACCCTGGTTTGGTCGCTGAAAGACCTCGCGCGCCGGCTCTGGGTGCTGCGCTTCCCGATGAGTGAGACGTTCAAGCTGACGGATGAATGGGGGACGAAGATCGGTCTGCCGAGTCGTTCCCTTGCTTCGGCACCGGGGCCTGATGATTTTTCGGCCGCTCCTCCAGCCACCCCTCAGGGCCGATAGCTCAACTGGCAGAGCAACTGACTCTTAATCAGTAGGTTCTCGGTTCGATTCCGAGTCGGCCCACTTCCGGTGAAACCTCGCGCCTCCTGCGGGGGTCTGGGTGTCTGATGCGCGTATCTGTGATTCTCGCTTTCCCGCTGATCCCGGTCCTCGCGGCTGCGCAGCAGCGTCCCCTGCCTCCGCTGCCGCCGCCGTTGCATGTGCAAGTCGACTCGTCGCACCACCGCGTCCTGATCACGGGCGGTCCCTACCGCGTGCCCGTACGCCCGGAAATGCCCGGGATGATGATGGACATGCCTGCCATCCCGGTGCAGAAGTTCACGTTTCCGGTGGATGGCTGGATCCAAGGTTTCCGGGTTGACCTGTTCGACGATCACGGTCGTGCGTTGTCGCATCGCCTGGTTCATCACCTGATCATGGTGAACTTCTCACGCCGCCAGTTCATCTATCCGGCGCTCGAGCGCCTCCTGGGCATCGCCGAGGAAAGCGACACCGGCGATGTGCGCGTCCCGCGCAGCATCGGTGTGCCGATGCGGGCCGGTCAGGACCTGGGGGTGTACGCGGCCTGGCACAACGACTCGGGGCCCGAGATCCCTGTCGCCTACTGGCGCATCGTGATCTATATGGCAAACCCGAGCCTCAGGCCCAGGCCAATAGACGTCCTCCCCGCCTATATGGACGTCAACATCCAGACGAACCCCGAGGAGAACCGCTTCAACGTCCCACCCGGCCACTTCGAGATCGGCTACGAGTTCAGCCCCCCGCTCTCAGGGCATTTGCTGGTGGTAACGGGTCACCTGCACGACTATGGCGTGCTGGTGAAGCTCGTCGATGCCCAGAGCGGCAAAACACTCGTGCAGGTGAACGCGAAGCGGGATTCGCTCGGGCATGTGCTCGCGATACCGCGCAAGCTGCTGGCGATTCGCGGCGAGGGCCTGCACCTCAAGGCCGGGCATCGCTACCGCGTGGTGGGGGTATTCGACAATCCCACTCCCGACACGTCGTACGGTGCCATGGCGCACATGGTCGGCCTGTTCGCTCCGGACCATTACCGGGAATGGCCTGCGCTCGACCCCGCCAATCCATACTACCGTCGGGACCTGGTCGATCTGCTCGCGAACGGGGCGACAGACTCAGTGATCGTCGGAGGCGGGGCGCGGACTCCGGAGCGGCAGCGCTGATTACCGACGGGTGAGACTTGCTCCCAGCTGCAGGAAGCTCACGGTCGCACTGTTTGCGGCTTGCCCCCCGTTGAACTTCACGTCCCCGCCAAACACACCCACCGAATAATGGATAAACGGCGCGAGCAACCAAGATCGGCCCACACGATACTCGTAGCCCAGCCCCAGCTGCGGTCCAATTCCCGATGAGGTGACGACATCGGTGCCATCGCTGGCCCGATGCATGACGAGCGCCGCGCCGCCGCGCAGATAGAGTCGCCGCCGCAGGTTCGGATACCAGTAGGCGGTGGCCCCGATCGACATGAGCGTCTGCGTGACGCCGCTCTGGCCCTCGCGCCAGGCCGCGAACTCTCCGCCGATGCGCAAGGCCCGGCTCGTCCGACCGCCCAGCCCGATGAAGGCGGAGACACCCGTAGGCCGGTTGCCGGCGCAGATCGAGCAGGTCACGCGCGCCCACCCGGGTGCGACACCCACGCTGTACCAGAATCCGGAGTTCTCGCGGCGTTGCGCCGCGAGCTGCCCCGACACGGCCAGCGCCAACGCCACCAGGACGACTGCAGGTGTTCGCATGTCGCCACTATAACTCAATTGCCGTGGCCCATTTGGGAGTGACAGCGGTCACCGCTACTGTCGGGAGAGTGAAGCGATTCTGTCGCCAGAGCAAGGTTATGAACCGCACGTGCCTGGTACTCATGCTCGTGGTCGCCGCCTGCCACGACGGGCCGGCGGCGCCCGATTACGGGCCAGCCACCGGTAACGCCGCGTCTTTCGGCATCTGGGTCCCGAGTACTCGCGACGACTGCACGCAGGCCCAGCACGACGCCTACTCCGTCGTTGGCCCCGACCATAAACGCTATCCGACGTGGCACCCACCCATCGATCCGGTGTCGGGGTGTTCGTTCGGTCATGACCACGGCCGGGACCCCAGAGGTTCGGCGCTCTATCGCGAGGTGGGGGATATCCCGTTTGGCTATGCGAACGAGCAGCTCGATGTCTACGATCCCCTCACCACGCGGCACGAGGACCATTTCGGGCACAAAGTCGAGTGGCAGAACGACATCCCGATGCACTTCGGCAGCGATGCGGCGGATGCCCTCTTCGCGGTGCGCTGTGACGTTCTGGTAAAGCTGCATCAGGGCACGCACTCGAAAGACGCTTTCACTAATAATCTGCACGAGCTGGTCTATCATATTCGTTGCACCGATGGCAGCGAGATGCACGTGACGATGCTCGCGGCCATCGGCACGCCGGGGCAGTTCGAGCGCAGCTGCGACGGCACCACGGTGGTGGTCGGGCCGGCCACGCCGGCGAACTCTCCGGATGGCGGCGGGGCGCGCATCATTGCCGATCGCACCTGCGTCGATCGCGATATCCTGGTGCCGGCGGGGAAATTCTCGGACTTCGGCACGCTCCACGAAAGCTGGCAGACGTCCAACTCGATTCGTGGCGAGGATGGCCACACCCTCGCGTTCTTCAATCCCTACTTCCAGGTCCGACTCCCGAGCCGGTTCTACGATCCCGCCCTGACCGGCATCGTCGGACGGCCGATCGATGTGTGCTACGAAGTCACGCCGGCGGGCAATGCCGCCCGCGGCGGCGCGTGCGCAGCGTCCACCAGCAACGGGACGATCCTCGGTATCACGTTCGACGATCCGCGCTCGCTGTTCGATGGAACGGATCGCGTGGCCGACATCAACTCCAATTTCATCGCCAACGCCGGCGGCCCCGAGGTGTGGTACACCGACCCGTTCGGCAAGCACGGCCAGACGCAGCCGTTTCCGGGGTCGATTCGTCAATTCATTGCGCGAATCAACAACGATCGCGGTGGATTGGAGCTGGCGGGTCCCGGCATCGGTGGGGATCGCGAGTACGGCGGGCCGCGCGTGCACGCGCCAAACTAGCCTACCTGATCGGCTATCTCTTTCGCGACACCGTCCCGATCGCGTTAATCAAGTCGCCTAAATCGTAGGGCTTTGTCACCGACGGCTGTCCGCAGTTCTCCAGGAACGACCGCGTTTCGTCGCGCGCCTGATCGCCCGTCACGAAGACAAACCGCCTGGCGACGAGCGGCCGGCTATTGACCAGCTGCTCGTACATGGCGCGGCCGCCAAGCCGGGGCATCTGCAGGTCCGTCACGATCGCGTCGAAGGTGCTGTCGCGCTCGCCCAGGCGCTCCATCGCCTCGAGGCCATTCTCGACCGCCACGATCTGGTGGCCCTCCCGTTCGAGCAGGAGCACCATCGCCTGCCGGTTCACGGCGTCGTCGTCGACGACGAGGATTCGCATGCGCGGCAAGCTTTCCGCGGGGGCAGCGTGAGTCGGCTGCGCCCCCAGGAGGCTGCGGGGCAGCGTGACGACGACCTCGGCGCCGCTGCTGCCGCCGCGCGGCCGGAGCCGCAGGCTGCCGCCGGCGGACTGGGCCAGGGCGCGCGCGAGCGCGAACTCCACCTCACCGCCACCGCCTGAATGGGTAAACCGGAACGGCGAGGTGAGCCGCTGCTCCGCTTCGACGGCCAGCGGCGTGCCCGAGTCCCAGAGCGACACCACAATCGACGGGCCCGTCGCAATCGCCTCGATCCGCAGCTCGCGCGGCGGTTTCGAGGCGCGCAGCCGGCGCAACGAGAAGTCGAGCAGTTTCGTGAGCATCTCCGTGAGCTGCGCCATCGGACAGGAGACCATCGGCAAGTCGGCCGGGACCGCCCGCATGACCTTGGCGCCGAGCTCACGGAAGGTCGACTCGCGCTCCGCCAGCACGCCGTTGATGACGACCGCCGCATCGCACGGCTCTGCGGCGCCGGCCGGATGTGCGGCGAGCTCGAGGAAGTGACTCGTAATCTCGGCGGCCCGACGGACTTCACCGTGGAGCAAAACCAGCGCGCGCGCGCGCTCAGGGTCGAGCGGGCTGCCGTGCAACAAATCCGCGAGCGCACCGATCGCTGCCAGGCGGTTGTTCAGGGCGTTGAGAACGTTGGCTGAGCCTTCATCGAGAACGACGTGTTTCACTGCGGGAGCGGAGGGCTTGACGGTTGGCGGAGGCGGTGACGGGGGCGCCGGACGCGCCTGCGGCGCTCGCACCTGCTTCTGGCGTCCCAACAGGTAGCCGATGAGCGCGCCAACTGCCGCGCCAAACCCGAACG
>QHTW01000229.1:7512-14491 GCA_003220955.1 Gemmatimonadota bacterium
GCCGCAAGGCGTCTCGGTTCGAATCCGAGCCAGGGCATTCCGCAATCCAGTCGTCCAATTCGACGCGCCGAAGTAGCCACCCGAGTCTAGACCTGGGTCCCCGTTGGATTGAGGCGCTGCGCGATGCGGTGCCGCCGGCGGGCAAACTCTACCGCCGCGACACAAATGAACAGCCAGATCACCCCCGCGGCATAACCCCCCACCACGTCACTGAAATAGTGGACGCCGAGATACAGGCGGCTCACGCCGATCGCGAGAATCAGAATGGCAGCACCTGCCACGATCCAGAGTCGTTTCCGGTGGTTGCGAGTCGCCAGCGAGCACAGGACGTAAGCGAGCATGCCGTACCCAACGAGGGATCCCATCGCGTGTCCGCTGGGGAAGCTCCAGGTGACATCGTGCATCAGGGTGGTGGCGTAGCTCGGCCGAGGACGATGGATTGTCAGTTTGAGCCAGTAACCGATGAGAGTGGCGCCGCCAAAGGCCCCCACCCATCCGCCGAGCACGATCCATTCGCGGCGCCAGGCGAGAGCGATCACACCTCCGAGCGCGAGCATGGTCATGACGAGGGGGGAGCCGAGGCCGCTGATCAGCGTGAAGATCGCCACGCCGACTGGCGTGGTGCGTTGGTGCAGCGCCTCGAGCACTCGGTTATCGAAGCGCGTCAAGGCTTCGTGATTGACGACGTCCTCGGTAACCGTGCCGAACGAGGCCGCTGCGAGGATGAAAATGGCGATGCCGATGCCGACTCTGCGAACGGTGGGGCTAGCCAAATCGTTGCGCCGCGCGCTCCCGCGCCTTGCGAGCCTCCGCTTCGCGATTTCGCGGCACCGCCTTGATAGTGAGCGAGTCGATCAAGCGGCGTGCGATCGCCGTGACGTCGTCCACGGCGGAATTGAACACCGCTTCGTTGGCGTGCGAGGGATGGGTGGCGCCGCTGAGTTTGCGCACGAACTGCAGAGCGGACGCGCGAATTTCGTCATCGGTCGCGGGCGGCTCGAAGTTGGCCAGGGTTTTGATGTTCCTGCACATGGCTGTTCCTTTGGATTGCCAGGGTCGTCCCGAGTCTACCCCCTAAGTAGGCCTACCACAATGGGATCAGCGCGTGTCGATTTCTGGCAGGCTCGTTCGACGCCCAGGTGAGAAGCAGAACACACGTGACCCCATGAAAGCGAGATGGCAATGCGATTCGTCGTGCTGGTGAAGGCCAACAAGGACTCGGAGGCTGGCGTCCTGCCGACGCAGGCGCTCCTCGCCGAGATGGGCAAGTTCAATGACGAGCTGGTGAAGGCGGGCGTGATGCTGGCGGGCGAGGGACTGCAGGCGTCGTCCAAGGGCGCGCGCATCACCTATGCGGGCAACAAGCGCACGGTGCGGGACGGTCCCTTCACGGAGACCAAGGAATTGGTTGCGGGGTTCTGGATCTGGCAGGTGAAAAACAGGGCTGAGGCATTGGAATGGGCGAAGCGCATTCCGTTCCAGGACGGTGAAGTCGAGATCCGTCAGGTGCTCGAAGCCGACGATTTCGGGGCTGAATTCACGCCCGAACTACGCAAGCAGGAAGAGCGGCAGCGGGCCGCGATCGAACAGAACAAGCAACGGACGGGGAAATGACCATGCGATTCATGACGATTGTGAAGTCTCGCGAGACTGGTGCGCACCCATCGCCGGCGCTCATCGACAAAATCGGCAAGCTGGGTGAGGAAGCGGCCAAGAAAGGCGTGTTTGTGGGGATGGGTGGTCTGGCACCGACGGCGTTCTGGCCAACGGGAGGATCACCTTCACGGACGGCCCCTTCACCGAGGCGAAGGAAGTCATCGGCGGCTACGCGATCTACGATGTCGGCTCGAAAAAGGAAGCGATCGAGTGGACGAAGCGATTCCTGGAAGCGCACATCGGGTTGTGGGACCAGGAGCTGGAAGTCGAAGTGCGGCAGATGATGGATGACCCGTCAAAAGGCTGCTGACGCCATCGATGCGGTCTGGCGGATCGAATCCGCCAGACTCATCGCGGGGTTAGCGCGCGTCGTCGGCGACATCGGGGTCGCGGAAGACCTGGCGCAAGACGCGCTCGTCGCGGCCCTCGAGCAATGGCCCGAGGCGGGCGTGCCGGACAATCCGGGCGCGTGGCTCATGGCGACCGCGAAGCATCGCGCGATCGATCACCTGCGACGCGGCAAGATGCAGGACCGCAAGCACGAGCATCTCGGCCGCGAGCTCGAGGAGCGACAGGTGAGTCCCGAGGCTGCGCTGGCGGCCGCCATCGACGACCACGTGGGCGACGACCTGCTGAGTCTCATTTTTACCGCGTGCCATCCCGTGCTGCCGACGGAAGCGCGGGTCGCGCTCACCCTGCGCCTGCTGGGTGGGCTCACGACCGACGAGATCGCCCGCGCGTTCCTCGTTTCGAAGGCCACGATTCAGCAGCGTATCGTGCGTGCCAAGCGCACCCTTGCGGCGGCGCGCGTGCCGTTCGAGGTGCCGCGCGGCGCCGAGCTCACGGCACGGCTGGGATCGGTCCTCGAGGTGATCTATCTCGTGTTCAACGAGGGCTACTCCGCGACCGCCGGAGACGACTGGGTGCGGCCGGCGTTGTGCGAAGATGCGCTGCGTCTGGGCCGTATTCTCGCCGAGCTCGCCCCTGACGCGGCTGAAGTGCATGGGCTGGTCGCGCTGCTGGAGATCCAGGCCTCACGCTTGCGCGCCCGTGTGAGTCCTGCGGGTGAGCCGATTCTGCTGCTCGACCAAGATCGCGGGCGGTGGGATCATCTGCTGATCGGCCGCGGTCTGGCCGCGCTCGAGCGCGCCGAAGCGCTGGGCGGCGCGTCAGGTCCCTACACGCTCCAGGCGGCCATCGCTGCCTGCCATGCGCGTGCCCGCACGGCCGAAGAGACCGATTGGACGCGCATCGTGGCACTCTACGACGCGCTGGCCCAGCTGCTGCCGTCGCCGGTCGTTGAGTTGAATCGCGCGGTGGCGTTGGGCATGGCGTTTGGGCCCGCGGCCGGTCTGGAGGTGGTCCATTCGCTGACGACGGACCCGGCGTTGGCGGGTTATCATCTGCTGCCGAGCGTGCGCGGGGATCTTCTCGCCAAGCTGGGCCGTTTCGACGAAGCGCGTGCCGAATTCGCCCGAGCCGCCGAGCTCACGCAAAATGTCCGCGAGCGGCAGCTGCTACAAAAAAGACGGGAGGCTTTGTGAAAAAGGAGTGGGCGCCGCAGCTACTGAGTGTTCTCAGAATCGTCGTCGCCTTCCTGTACTTCCAAGTGGGTTCGGCAAAGTGGTTCGCGTTCCCGGCCGCGATCATGCCGGGCGGCGGCACGGCGCCGGTGGGATCGCTGGTCTGGTTCGCGGGGGTCATCGAGGTCGTCGGGGGCACACTCTTCGTGCTGGGCCTGTTCACGCGTCCCGTGGCGTTCATTCTCTCCGGCGAAATGGCGTTTGCGTACTTCATCGGTCACGCCCCGAACGGCTTCTGGCCGGTCCTGAATCAGGGCGCGCCGGCCGTCTTCTACTGCTTCACCTTCCTCTATTTCTCAGCAGCCGGGGCAGGGCCGTGGAGCCTCGACACACTGCTCGCTCGACGCCGCACCTCTCCTGTTCCGGTCAGCTGAGTGACGGAGACCGCTTCTCGCTACGATCGGTCCATCGTAGAGGGTCCGCTGCGTTCGGCGGTCTGGAAGATCGCCTGGCCGACGATGCTCACCAACGCGATCGGCGGGCTCCAGGGCATCGTCGACCACGTGCTCGTCGGCAACCTGGTCGGCTACAAGGCGAACGCCGCGATCGGCGTGAGCTGGCAGATCTTTCTCGTCGTCATCGTTTTCATCTCATCGCTGTTCACCGGTATGAGCGTGCTGGTGGCGCGGTTCGCGGGAGCCGGGGAGCCGGATAAGGTCGACCGTGTCGTCTATCAGGCGTTTCTCACGGCGATCGGCATCTCGATCGGAATTCTCGCGCCCGTTGGCTATTTCTTGGCTCCGTTCCTCCTCGATCTGGTCAACGCGGCGCCGGAGGTGAAGACCGAAGCGCTGCCGTTCCTCCGCATCATGTTCGGCTTCTCGAGCGGCATGATGATTTTCTTCATGCTGGGCGGCGCGCTGCGCTCGGCAGGCGACGCGCGGACGCCGATGCTGCTCGGCATCACGATGACCGTCCTGAACCTGGTCCTGAACATCGTGCTGATTCGCGGGCTCGGACCGATTCCCGCATTCGGGACGCGGGGATCGGCGATGGGCACGTGCATCACGGGCGGGCTGGTGGCCGGCTACGCGATCTGGAAACTGTGGACCGGCGGGTGGGTCGTCGCGTTCCCGCGCGGGCGTGGCCTTGGTCCCGACTGGACGATCATCCGCGAGCTGTTCCGCTTCGGCTTGCCGACCGGGATTCAGGGCATTGCGATGAACATCGGCGGGGTGTTGATGCTGTCGTTCATCGGCTCGCTCGCGCAGAGCGCCGCGGCGCAGGCGGCGTTCGCAGTGTCGTACACGGAGCTGTTCTCGCTGATCACCTGGACGTCGGTGGGATTGATGGGCTCGGCGGCCGCCGTCGCCGGCCAGAACCTCGGTGCACACCATCCGGATCGCGCCAACGAGTCCGTGCACATCGCCGCGCGCTACGGTCTGACGGTCGCGGTCTTCGTGGGCCTCCTCTTCGCCTTCCTCCCGGGGCAGCTGCTCGCGGTCTTCGGGATGCACGACGCCGTCGTGGTAGACGTCGGGGTGCAGCTACTCCGCGTGCTGAGCGTTTCCGGGCTGTTCATCACGGTCGCCCTCGCGTTCACCGGCGGGTTGCAGGGCACGGGGGATACGAAGAGCCCGCTCTACATCTCGATGATCTCGCAGATTCTCGTGCCGCTCGGCATCTGCTTCGTCATTCAGCAGACGGGCACCTTGGATCCGATCGATATCTGGCTGGCGATTCTGGCGGGGCACGCCACGCGGTGCGTGTTGAGCGTGCTGCGCTTCAGGCAGGGGCAGTGGCGCCACATTGCGGTGAATGTCCAATGATCAATGTCCAATGATCATTGGTCATTGGTCATTGGTCATTGATCACTCCAGCCGGTTGGTCGTGCCGATGATCGCGCGCGCGTTGTCCACTTGGCCCCACGTATTCCAGAGCAGCACGCCGCGCACTTTGCCTTCCTTGAGATAATAGATGACCCCTTCGCGGAATCGCTCCTTCCAGACCGCGTCGATTTCGAGCCGCGGATCCAGCTCGCCGACCGCCTCGTAGCCGAGTGCGAACAGATCCGAATAGAAGAAGGGCAGGTGCGTATAGGGCGTGCCCGTGCCGGCCATCGCGCGGCCCGCCGCGGCGCCCATCGTGTTCGCGTTATCCTCATGTTCGACCCGCAGGCGGGTACCGAGCGCCGGATTGAAGAAGTTGGCGACATCGCCGGCCGCGAAGACGTCCGGCGCACTCGTCCTGAGCATTTCGTCCACGATGACCCCGTTCTCGACGCGCAATCCCGCTTGTTCGGCGAGCTCGACGTTAGGCTGAATGCCGAGGCCGGCGACGATGACGTCGGCGGGGATCTCCTTGCCGTGCGTCGTCCGCACGACCACCTTGCCGGCGCTCTGCTGTAAGTCGGCGAGCCCCTCACCCGTCCGCAGGTCGACGCCCTGTTCGCGATAGTAGTCGCCGAGAAACTTCGCAAGGTCGGCGGGAAACACCCGCGCGCCGATTCCGTCCTCGGGAACGATCATGGTGACATCGCGGCCCACGATCTTCAAGGCAGCCGCGATTTCGGAACCGATGAATCCGCCGCCGAGCACAACGAAACGCAGCTTCTCGTTTGCGAGCGCGCGAAGTCGGAGATAGTCATCGAATGTGCGGTAGTAGATGATCTGGCCGGTCTGCATCGGAAGACGGCGTGGTGTTCCGCCTGTCGCCAGCAAGAGCCTCTCGTACGAGACGATATTGCCGCGATCGTCGGTGACGTGCTTTTGCTTCGGGTTGAGGCCGGTAGCGCGGCGGCCGAGGCGCAGGTCGACGCCGATCGTGTCGGTGCGACGCCAGACCGTCTTTTCGGGATCGTCGCCCTTCCACAATCCCTTCGACAGCGGCGGGCGGTTGTAGGGCGGATGCGTATCGGCCGAGATGATGCCGATGCTGCCGGGAGGATCAGACTCCCGGATGGCACGGGCCGCGGCATCGGCGGTCATTCCGCCACCGATGATCAGGTATTTAAATGCGGTCATTCAGCGGCGGCGGGGACGGCAAAGCCGCAGCGCGGATGCTCGCCGCGAACACAGCATTCGGTTACCGCCGTCCCAACAACCTCTTCCACCAACGCCTTCCCCAGCTCGCACATTTCCGGATGAGCTGACGTCACCGCGGAGAGCGGGCAACTATAGCCATGCAGGAGCCAGCCGTCCGCGGTCGCCTCCACCTCCACGTCGGAGCCCAGGTCGCGAAACACGCCGGCGGCCGCGTCGACCCGCTGTTTGGCACTCGTCCCCGGGCGCGCGGCGGCGGCGGCTTGCGCGCCCACCGCCCGCAGCAATTCGATCGCTCGGTCACGGCCCTGGGTCTTGCCGATTTCCGCGACGAGTTTGCCGAGCACCAGCGCGTAGGCCTTGGGGAAGAGCTCCTCGCCTTCGCGCGTGAGTCCGTAAACTCGTGCCGGCTTCCCACCTGTGTCGCGTTGCGTCCCCACCTGCTCGACAATCCCGTCGCGGTGCAAGGCGGCGATGTGCATGCGCACGGCGTTGTCGGTGAGGCCGAGGGCCTCGGCGAGGGTCGTGATCGTTTGACGCGAGCGCCGCAGTAAACCGAGCAGCCGCGCCTGTGTTTCGCCGGTGAGCCGGGCAAGCCAGTTGATCATGCCTCAGAATAGCCTGTAAATACTCAATTGTCTAGTAATCACAGCAAATACTTGACAAAGTATGATTAGCCAGGGAATTTGAGCGGGTCATCCGCATATGGACTCTTTCTTGGGAGGTTTGGATGTCCCGCTCCAGGTATCAGGCAGCTCT
>QHTW01000229.1:14597-21266 GCA_003220955.1 Gemmatimonadota bacterium
ACGCCGCCGTGAAGCAGTTCGCGCAAACCATGATTACGGACCACAGCGCGGTGAATGCGCAGGCTGCGGCGCTGGCCCAGAAGCTCGGCGTCACGCCCGCGGACAATGCCGTGAGTCAGTCCCTCCTGAGCGGCGCGAAGCAAGCGCGCGCCTCGCTCGAGCCGTTGCGCGGCGCTGCCTTCGATCGCGCCTACCTGGATCGCGAGGTCGCTTACCACCAGGCCGTGCTCGACGCAATCGACAAAGTGCTCGTTCCGACGACAGAGAACGCCGAGCTCCGCAAGCTGCTCACGGATGTTCGCCCTGCCATCGCCACGCATCTGGAGCACGCCAAGCAGCTTCGGGGTCAGCTCGGTTCGCCGTCCCGGACGAGTAAGTGATCGTCTGGCTGCTCGTGCTGCTGGGTCTCGGCAGAGCGCCAACGACCCACACGGTCGAGATCCGCGGGATGGAATTCCATCCCGCGGTCCTCACTGTGGCCGCAGGGGACACGGTCGTCTGGGTCAATCGGGACATCGTGCCGCACACGGCGACGGCGACCGGTGGTACGAAGTGGGATACGGGACAGTTGACGCAGGGACAGACGGGTCGTTACATCGCGCACGCTCAGGGGACCGCGCGCTACGCCTGCACGCTCCATCCCACCATGCATGGCACACTGAGAATTCGGTGACCGTCGGGAACGACACGTTAGTCCATGAGGGGGATGCGCCGCGCGCGATCCCATAAGCCGGGGACGCGTAGCTGCTGGACCACGCGCTCGAATTCCGGCAAGGGGCCGCGCCACCGCAGTTCCTCGACCGACGAAAACACCGGGACATCGGTGCGCAGCGTCGCCAGCGTTCGGAATAGCATGGCCAGCGGACGATTCTCTTCTAAGCTGGCCGCGAGCCGGGCCACGCCGCGCACCGCGACAGTCCACTCCGTTGCTTTCGCCGGAATCCGCTCGAGATGCGCGTAGCGGCCGAGGACCGCCCCGGACGCCTTCTCGCCCCAGCCGGGAATGCCCGGAAAGCCGTCGGCTGAATCGCCGACCAGCGCGAGATAATCGGGGATCGATTCCGGTCCGACACTAAAGCGGGCCACGACGCCGCGCTCGTCGCGCGTCTCGCGCTTGCGGCGATCGAATTGCACGACGCGATCGCCGCTGACGCACTGGCTCAAGTCCTTGTCGGGCGTACAGATGATCACCTGCTCCACATCGGGGGATGCCGCGGCACCGCGAGCGGCGGCGGCGAGCGCATCGTCCGCCTCGAATTCCTCCATTGCCCAGACCACCACCCCCATGGCCCGGAGCGCGTCTTCGAGCGGATGAAACTGGGCCATGAGCTCGGGCTCGACCCCCTCGCTCGTCTTGTAGCCGGCCCAGAGGTCGTTGCGAAACGACTCGATGACGTGATCGGTCGCGACGCCAATGTGCGTCGTGCCGCCCTCGAGCATCCCGACCACCGAGCCCAGCACGCCGATGATCGCCGCCACCTCGCGTCCATCGCGATCGGTCTGCTTCGGCATCGCATAGAAATGCCGGAACAGCTCATAGGTGCCGTCGAGGAGGTGGACCCTCAATGCTGCCCTTGCTGCCGCTTGAGGTCGCTGATGAGCTGGTCGCGCAGCGCGCCGATGGCCCGGCCGCGAATGTTGAGGATGCCGCCGGGCAGATTGTCGAAGCGGTAGCGACGCAACACGACGAGGTAGCTCCCCGGGCTCCGCTCTACGACGGCCGTCAGGTCCATGGCCGCCTCGAAGTAATGGTTCGCGTAAATCTGTTTGGACGCGGCCAACGTCATGCCCGGGAGCTCGGGCGGCGTGTACACGACCAAGTGCGTCACGCTCAAGATCGGGCGCAGGCGGGGCATCACGTCTTCCGACCAGAACAGCACTTCGGCGGCTCCGGCAGGAAGCGAGCCGTGCGGATAGTCGGTGAAATAGCTCCGCAACGACGGGACCGTCTGATAGATGTAGGGGGATTCGGCGAACTGCGCGGCAACAGCGTCACTCGCGCGCATGTTCATGTTGCCGCGATCGTCGTAGATCGCCATCGCCGAGTCGCCGCGCTGGCGGTAGTCGGTGACGTATTCGACGAGACGGCGGCGCGCGTACGCGTTGAGCTGCGTCTGGAGATCCGCGGGGGAAGCCGACCAGTTCATCTCGTCGTGGATGCGGCGCATGTCGGTGGCCGGCAGCTTCACGACGCAGTCTCCGGGCTTGCAGTTCTTCATCTCCGAGACGTCGCGGCTGTTGATCGTCACCGCCGCGACGTCCGCTTCTGTAGCCGGATTACCGAATATCCCCAGCTGCGTTCGGTTCGGCGTGCGGAGCGACGTGGGAAAATCGCGGAGCGCGCGCACATACGGCTCGCGCCCGTCCGGCGTCGTGATGACGCCGAACACGGCGACATCGCGGCGGTCCCGGGTCTCGAGCACTTTGACGACCGGCTCACCGCGCTCGATGGCCGCCAGTTGCTGGGCATCGAAGCCGATGTTTTGCTGCAGAAAACTCGTCAGCTGTGGTGGAGCAGTGACCTGGAGCAGCAGGAGCAAGGGTAGCATACGTCTCCGCTAAATCAGTGAGTCGATGGGCAGGTGCGAGAAGAACTTGGCGCCGAGGGGACGCCAGAATCCGGCCTTGGGCTCGTTGGTGTAGCCGCCGGTCCATTGGAGATGCCCATTCTTCGCAGTGACCTCGTAGGCCAGATTGGGGCTCGACCAACGGTCGAACAGCGCTGCGACTTCTTCGGCCAATTCCGGACTGCTGACGAGCACGCCGACCTCGGTGTTCTGCTCGAGCGAGCGCGGGTCGAGGTTGACCGAGCCGATGAAGACGGACGTGCGATCGAACACGAACGTCTTGCCGTGCAGGCTCGCGCGCGAAGACCCGATGGTCGCTTTCGACGCCCGTGGCTTGGTGGCGCCTGCCGCTTCGGGCCGCAGCTCGAACAGGCGCACCCCTTTCTCGAGGAGCGGCCGGCGATACTTCATGTAGCCGGCATGCACGAGCCACACGTCGGTGGCGGCGAGCGAGTTGGTTAACACGCGCACGCTGACGCCGTCACGGCGCCGCTCTCCGAAGAACTCGACCCCCGCTCTTCGCGGTACGAAGTAGGGCGAGACCACCAGGAGGTCGGAGCGCACGCCGCGCGCGTATGGGGAGATTTGGCCGCTGAGATAGGTGTCGCTCCGAGTCCCGGCCGGCTGCGTGAGCTTGTCGGGCGGATCGGCGATCACCCGGGCGCCGGCCCAATGCACGTGCAGGTCGTCCGCGCGCAGGTCCTGGGCGAGGTGGGATTCATTGAGCGCCCGCGCATGGATCGAGTCGCGCAGGCCGTCACACCGCTCTCGCAGCTGCGCGCGCGCCGCCGGGAAGAACCCCGGATCAGGAGCAAATTTGCCGAGCTGCGTGATCGGCACGGCGAATTGGCTGTTCCAGTAGGTCTCGAAGCTCGCGGTCGACTGGCCGGCGACGGGTCCAGCGCCCAGCACGTCCACATCCTGGAAATCGAGCTCGCCGACGCCGAAGTATTCGTCACCGATGTTGCGGCCGCCGAGAATCGTCGCGATGCCGTCGGCGATGAACTGCTTGTTATGCATGCGGCGGTTGACGCGGGTGAAGCTCGTCAGCAGCTCACCCAGGCGGTGGAGCCCCGAGCGGTGCGTGTAGGGGTTGAAGAGCCGCACCTCGATGTTCGGGTGCGCGTCGAGCCCTGCGACCGATTCGTCTTTTTTCTCGAGTGTCCCCCAGTCGTCCAGCAGGACGCGCACGCGCACACCGCGGTCGGCCGCTGCGATGAGGCGATCGACGATCAAGGAGCCGGTCTTGTCGGGGTGGAAGATGTAGTACTGCAAGTCCAGCGTGCGCTCGGCGAGCTCGATCAGGACGGCGCGCGCCACGAACGCATCCAGGCCGGTCGGCAGCAGCCGAAATGCCGAGTGCGTGCCCGCACCGTTGGCCGCCACGCGCGGCTCGATCCAGCGCTCGAGACGTGTCACGCCGGAACGTTCTCATCCTGATCGAATAGCGCAAGGTGGGTATCATTCTACGACACGCCACACTTGGGGAGGACACCATGAAATCGCTTGCCCTGATCACGACGACCGTGTGCCTCATCGCCGTGCCGCTCGCGGCACAGGACACCACGCACGCCCGACGTCCCGGCGCGCGGCCGCGCGCCGCCATCGGACAACGCGAGATGGGACGGCGCGGCGACGATGAGATGATGGGGATGATGCGCGAAATGATGGCGCCGATCATGCGCATCGTGGCATACACGCCTGACCATCTGCTCGATCACAAAGACTCGCTTCAGCTGACCGCCGCTCAAGTCTCCAAGCTCACGTCAATTCGCGATGCCGCCAAGGCGGCGCACGACGCGGCCGCCGCCGACGTGAAGACCCACTTGGGTGCGGCCGCGCAGGCATTCCAAACCGCGGCAGGGGACACCACCGCACTGCGGGAGCACTTCGATGAGGCGCATGCCGCGATGGGAAAGGCGCATTGGGCGATGTTGTCCGCCGCCGCGCAGTCGCGAGCCGTGCTGACGGATGCGCAGCGGCAGAAGGTCGACGCGTGGGTGAACGCGATGGCCCAGCGTGAGCACCGGATGTAAGCGCTGAAGCAGTAATCGCAGACTGGGGCCCCTGACCGGCGCCGAGTTGCGAGCGGCTGGTCAGGGGCTCAGAATACCCGGATGGAGACGCAAGCGCATTCCATCCTCTCGCTGTGGGAAAGCTTCTACGTCATCATCGGTTCATCGGGCGGGGGGCTCACCGGGTTGATGTTCGTGGTGATCACCATCGCCGCCGATTCGAGCGCTGCCCGCACGCCCGAAACGCTCAACGCGTTCGGAACGCCCAACGTGATCCACTTTGTGGCGGTGCTATTCATCGCCGCAGTTCTCAGCGCACCATGGCAGCGGTTCGAGGATCCTGCCCACGTCGTGGGCGCGACCGCGCTTGCCGGAATCGTGTATGTGCTGATCGTGGTGCGACGCATGCTGCGACAGACCGGTTACAAGCCGGTGCTCGAGGACTGGACTTGGCACGCCTTCCTGCCGATGGCGGCGTATGCGGCGTTGTTTGTCGGTGCCGCCGGACTGTCGCACGCCCAGATCTGGGCCCTGTTCCTGATCGCCGCCGTGTCGTTGCTGCTCCTCGGTATCGGGATCCATAATGCGTGGGACACGGTGACCTACCTGGCGATGCAGCCGCGGGAAACAGACAACAAGGAGAAGCCAAAATGACGCTCGCGCGCCGGCAGCTGCTGAAGTCGCTTGTCGCCGCCTCGCTGGTTCCGGCGATCGGGCGCATCGACCGAATCCGTCCGCTGCCGCAGCCGCGACGACTGCGCGGACTCGGCGGTGAACCGGACTGGCTCGCCGTCCGCGACCTGTTCCCCCTCGCCCCCGATTGGACGCATCTCTCCAGTTTCCTGTTCGTCTCTCATCCCAAGCCCGTCGCCGACGCCATCGATCATTTTCGCAAGAAGCTCGACTCCGACGCGATGTGGATCGAGATCCAGGCGTTCACCGACACAGAGGGGCATCCGTTTACGGTCGCAAAGCAGGCGCTCGCGAACTATGTGGGCGGCGCCAGCTCCGAGATCTGCCTCACCGCGAACACGACCACGGCGCTCGCGATGGCGTATCACGGCCTGCGAATTCGTCCCGATCAGGAAATCGTGACGACGGAGCACGATCACTACTCGCACCACGAGTCGATTCGGTATGCCGCCGCGCGCTCGGGCTGCGGCGTGCGCTACATCACACTGTTTGACACGCCGGCCCGGGCTGACCCGGCGGAGATCGCCGATCGCATCGCGCGCGCGATCACGCCAAAGACGCGGGCCGTCGGCGTGACGTGGGTGCAGTCTTCGACCGGCATCAAGCTGCCGCTCGAGCGCATCGCGGAGGTCGTCGCGCGCGCCAATCGGGCGCGCCTGGGAGCGGATCGCTGCCTGCTGATCGTCGACGGGGTCCACGGCTTCGCGAATCAGGACGTGGACGTCGCGCGCACCGGGGTCGACTTCTTCGCAAGCGGCGCGCACAAGTGGCTGTTCGCGCCGCGCGGCACGGGCTTCCTGTGGGGCAAGGCGGACGCGTGGCCCGAGCTCCGTCCCACGATCCCCAGCTTCGACTGGGAGACGATCAACACGACGTTCGGTGTGTGGGCCGACCGCAAGGATCTTCCGCCGACGCAGGCGGGGTTCGTGTCGCCGGGTGGGTTCGTCGCCTACGAGCATGTGTTCGCGATCCCGGCCGCCGTGGAGCTGCATCGCACGATCGGACGCGACAAAATCGCGGCGCGGATTGCAGAATTGAATGCAGCCTTCCGCGAGGGTGCGGCCAAAATCCCCGGTCTGACGCTGCACACGCCGCGTGACCCGGCGCTCTCGGGCGGCATCTCCTGCTTCGAGATCCGCGGCATGGCGCCGGGCCAGATCGTCGCGCAGCTTGCGCAGAAGAAGATTCGCACGACAACATCCCCGTATAAGGTCTCGTACGCCCGCGTTTCAGCGGGAATCATGAATAAGCCGGAAGAGATCGAGCTGGTTCTCAGGGAAATCCGAGCGCTGGCAGCCTAGCATTCACGAGAGGAGGGATTGTGCAGGCACAGAGCTACGATGCGATCGTGGTCGGGTCCGGCATCTCCGGTGGGTGGGCCGCAAAGGAGCTCA
>QHTW01000230.1 GCA_003220955.1 Gemmatimonadota bacterium
CGTGCGGGATCGTCGCAGCGCGCGAGCGAGCGATACGCGCGCCGTGCGGGATCGTCGCAGCGCGCGAGCGAGCGATACGCGCGCACGAAGCTGTCCTGCAGCGCTTCCTCCGCGTCCTCGCGATCACCAATCATGTGGATCGCATAACGGCCCAGGCGATCGCGGTAGCGCGAAACCAGCCCGCCGTAGGCGCCGATGTCGCCGGCCCGGATCCGGCGCACCAGCTCTGCGTCGCTTGATTCCACTTTCTCTATACCCATCGAGTACGTTCCCGCGTCACAAGGGTAACCGCGCCTGCCGCTGTGACGCCGCGCGGGGCCTCATGGGTATTCAATGCAACTGTGCCGTCCGCGCAACTCCCCCGGAGGGCTCTCGCGATGTCGAGACTGAGCTTCGCCGTGTTCGCCGCCGCCACCATCGCCGCAGCCTGCTATCAGGACGAAGCCCTCCCAGCCAGCCCCCTCGCCGCCGGAGCGAAGGCCACGGTCTTCCTCACCGACGCCCCGTTCCCGTTCGACTCGGTGGAGAGTGTGCAGGTCTACATCGTGAGCATCGCGGTCTCCACACACCCGGATACCGGCACGTCGGCGGACAGCATGCACTGGGTCACGGTCGCCTCACCGCACCGGCAGATCGACCTGCTGACGCTCCAGCAGGGACTGACCGATTCGCTGGGGATCGGACAGGTGACGGCCGATCAATACAAGGCCGTGCAACTCACGCTCAACGTCGATTCTTCAGCGGGCATTCGCTTCAAGAACGGATCGCAAGCCGTTGTGCACTGGAACGGACCGGGCCTCCAGTCGTATGGGTTGTTCGTCGAAGCCCCGATCAGCATTCCGGACACCGGTGCCGCCATCGTGATCGACTTCGACGTGGCTCGGAGTTTTCCGTTCAACAACCGGGGTGACGGCGCGTTCGATTTCTTTGCGTCGATGCGCGCCGTAAACCGCGCGGCCACGGGGAGCATCGCCGGCACGGTACAGCACGATGCGAGCGTCGGAGGCTCCAGTGGCCCGGTGGTCGACGCGACGGTCAGCGCCTGGACCGGAGGTCCCTCCAACTGGTTTGTCCTGTCGACGGGGAAGACCGACGGCGCGGGTCACTATCGGATCGCATATCTGTTGCCCGGCACGTACATGATCAGCGTCGATCCACCGTTTGGGAGCAACAGCTTCGCGTCGGCAGTCGATTCGAGCGTCGCGGTGAACCAGGGCTTTGAGACGACGCACAACGTGACGTTGCACCCTTAGGCACAACGACGATTCACGGCCGGGCTATATTGCCCGGCCGTGAGCCCCGATCCACTCCCCTCGCATCACCGGCCCGGCGGCGGGTTTCGCAATCCGTGGGTCGACCAGGCGGTCCCAGGTTTCGGCAGTCTCCTGAAATGGATGCTCGTGCACCGCACGACGCGGCCGCGACCGAAGGATCCTGATCCATCAGTCTTTAAGCGCGTCCCGCCCGACTTTGTCCCGCCGCGGGCACCGCCGTCGCAACTCACGGTCATGTGGGTAGGGCACGCGAGCCTGCTCATCCAGCTCAACGGCCTCAACGTTCTCACCGACCCGATGTGGAGCGAGCGGGCATCGCCGGTCGCATTCGCCGGTCCGCGCCGTTGGGTGGCGCCGGGGATCGCGTTCGAGGACGTGCCGCCGCTGGACGTCGTCTTGCTGTCGCACAATCACTACGACCATCTCGATGACACGACGGTGCGACGTCTGGCACGGACGTATCCGCAAGCGACGTGGATCGTCCCGCTTGGGCTCGCCGCGTTTGTCCAGAAACGCGGTGCTCCTGGCGCGGTCGTCCAGCTGGATTGGTGGCAGGAGTTGAGCATCAAGGGGGTGCGGATTGCGGCGACGCCGGCGCAGCATTTCAGCAGCCGCGGGATCGGGGACCGTGGCGACACGCTCTGGTGCGGCTTTGCACTCACCGGCCCAAACGGCCGTCGCGTGTTTTTCGGGGGGGATACGGGCTATCATCCGGAGTTCGGAGCGATCGGCGAGCGATACGGTCCATTCGATGTCGCCCTGTTGCCGATCGGGGCGTATGAGCCGCGCTGGTTCATGCGTTACGTACATATGAATCCGGAAGAAGCCGTCGCCGCGTTCCGCGCGCTGAACGCGCGTCTGATGGTGCCGATTCATTGGGGGACGTTCAAGCTCACCGACGAAGCGATGGACGAACCGCCGATCCGCGCGCGCGCCGCCTGGGAGGCGGCCGGATTGTCACCCAGCGGGTATCGCCAGCTCGCGCATGGTGAGACGCTCACTCTTTAGCCCGGGAAATCGAACATGCACGGTCGGAAGCTGATCCCGCTGGTTGTGCTCGTCGCCGGGTGCGCCGCACGTCGTCCAGCGCCACCCCTCGCGGGTCCATCGTCGGCGCCGGTCTACGTGACTCCCGCCGCCGCTGCCCTGCTCGCGGCGCCCACCGAGGCGGACTGGGCGGCCCTCGGCGATGAAGCGACGGCTCTGCTGTCGCAGTACCTCCGCATCAACACCACCAATCCGCCGGGCAACGAAATCGTGGCGGCGCGGTGGCTCGCGCAGGTGCTGCGGCGCGACGGCATCGAAGCGCGAATCTTCGAACCGGTACCCGGGAAAGCCAACCTGTACGCGCGGCTCGCGGGCGACGGCAGCGCCCGTCCGATCATTCTCTTGAACCACATGGACGTCGTGCTGGCCTCGCCAGAGTACTGGAGCGTCGATCCGTTCAGCGGGCTGACGAAGGACGGCTACATCTGGGGCCGCGGCTCCCTCGACATGAAGGGCGAAGCGATCGCGCAGCTCATGACGATGCTGATCCTGAAGCGCGCACACATTCCGCTGCGGCGCGACATCATCTTCCTCGCGACGTCGGACGAAGAGATCGGCGCCGGTGTCGGCGCCGCTTGGATCGCCGAGCATCAGGCGCCGCTTGTCAACGATGCCGAGTTTCTCCTGAATGAAGGCGGGCTGACACGCGCCAACGGTCAGGGGGGCGGGGGCGTCGACTTCTACGGCATCGGCACCACCGAGAAGTCGCCGTTCTGGCTCGATGTCACAGCGCACGGGACGGCGGGGCATGGCTCGCGCCCCACCCCGGACAATCCCGTGCACCGCCTGGTTCGCGCGCTGACTCGCATCGCCGCGTGGCAGACGCCGCTCACCGTGACGCCCGCGGCGGAGCGTTCCTTTCGCGATCTCGCGACCATCGAGCGCGACACCACGGTGCGCCGCTGGCTCAGCGACATTCGCGCCGCGCTACGCGATTCAGTCGCGGCCCGCTACATCACCGCCGACCTGACCTACAATGCGCTGCTGCGCAACACCCTTTCGATCACCGGCCTGAAGGGCAGCGACAAGACCAACGTCATTCCCCCGGTGGCGACCGCGGCGATCGACGTGAGGCTGTTGCCGGGCCAGGATCCGGCCGCCTTTCTCGCAGACCTGATGCGCGTGATGGGAGACAGCGCCGTGGCGATCCGGCCGCAGGGGCCGAACTGGCCGGCGACCGAAAGCTCGACCGAGACCGAGATGTTCCGCGCGATTGCGGCGGTGGCACACGCGCGACATCCGAATGCGCTCGTCACCACGCTGATGCTAGCGGGATTCACCGACAGCCACTACTTCCGGCGCATGGGGATCGCGAGCTACGGCCTGGGGCCGTTCCCGCTGACGCAGGGGGATTCCCGCGGCGTGCATGGCAACGACGAACGGGTCAGTATCCAAGCACTGCGTTTTGGAGTTCGCTTTTACTACGACGTTGTTGCGCGCGTCGCGGCGAAATAGGCGCTACTTGAGTGGAACGACGAACCGCACCGTGAGCTGTTCGGCGGTCTGTGGACTCACGCTGCAAAAGCAGTCCCGCCCGATGATTCGCTTGACGCCGAGGAGCTCGGCGTCGGCGATCCCGGCAACGTCGCGATAGGTGATTTCCAGCATCTGGCCGTCGATCACGCGATAGCTCACGGGCCGGCCCAACAGGCGGTGGTGCGGGTCGATCTTCGCGAGGCCCTCCGTGAGCCGGCGTTGCAGCTCAGTGATGGCCTCGGTGGCGGTCATGCGTCGAGGACCGCGGTGGCATTGCGCCGCATGCCGCGATGCCCCGGCCGGGTGAAGGGCGTCGCCGCGAAGCGGCGCTGGAAGTCGCTGTCGTCCATGTGCGCGAGGGCCTGGAGATCAGGTCGCGCGACTTCGGGGCGCGGCGCGAGCTCCGGATCGTGCGTCGCCCGCGCAAAGCTCACATTCCACGGACAGACGTCCTGGCAGACGTCACAGCCGAACAGCCAATCGCCCACCTGCTCGCCCTGGGTCTTCGTAAACTCGCCGCGGTGCTCGATCGTGAGATACGAGATGCACGCCCGCGCATCGAGATCTCGCGGCCCCACGAACGCCTGTGTGGGGCACGCATCGAGGCAGCGCCGGCAGGTGCCGCAGCGGTCCGCTTCGAACGGCAAGTCCGGCTCGAGGTCGGCGTCCGTCAGAATGACGCCGATGAAGGTGAACGAGCCGATCTCGGGATGGATGAGCATCATGTTCTTGCCGATCCAGCCGAGTCCCGCGAGCTGCGCCAGCTCTCGCTCGGGCACGGGACCGGCATCGACGTAGCAGCGCGTTGTCGCCGCGGGGATCAGCTCCCGGATTGCGGCCGCCAGTTGCTCGAGGCGTTTTCCGAGGACGTCGTGGTAGTCCGGCGACCAGGCGTACTGGGCGACTCGCGGGACTGGGGGCTCGGGGGGGGGGGTCGGGCTTCGGTCGCCGTGGAAATAGTTCGTGAGCGTCACAACAGCTGTCGTCGCGCCGGGCATCACCAGACGCGGATCCTTCCGCTTCGCCGCCTGACGATGCAGGTACGTCATCGTACCGGCGTGCCCGTCCGCGAGCCAGCGATCCAGCTCGGCGGCGTGGGGATTGCGATCGAGCCGCGAGATGCCCGTGGCGGCAAACCCCAACGCCGCTGCGTGACGCTTTAGCTCGACGCTGTGCTCGGCGGTTTTCATAATCCCATCGTCTCGCGCCGCCACCGCGCGAAGTTCGCGACGTCGGCGACGGGCGGGATGGCCTGCTCATCGCCGTACGCGGTGAACATGCGCCATTGTATGTAGTCGCGCGGCGGGAGGGGCAGGAACGGCGGGCGGCGATACCAGTCCCGGGCGCGAAAACTCCACGCGAGGCGCAACAAGTCGACGGCGAGTCGCGGACGCACCAGCGCCCGCAGCGCCAAACGCAGATAGAGTGCCGACCAACTCGCGATACGCTGCATTCCTTCTGTATATTCCCGGCCTATGACGCTCGCAAGCAGCGTACAACCGCGCGCGCTTGGACTCGCCAGATACCGCGGCGAGTTTCCCATCTTTCAGTCGAGCGTCTACCTCAACACCTGCTCGCTGGGAGCGTTGGGCGAGCGGTCTCGCCGCAAAGTAGCGGAATTCCTGGATCTATGGCAGAGCCGCGGCGCTTCCGCGTGGTACGACGTGTGGTGGGAGGCGGTGGGGGATCTGCGCGCGCGCTACGGTCGGATCGTGAACGCGGCGGCGGGCGAGATCGCGCTCGCGCCAAGCATTTCGGTCGCGCTGAGCGCGGTCGCCGAGTCTCTCGATTACACGAAGCGCCCCAAGGTCGTCATCACGTCGCTCGACTTCCCGACGGTCGCGTATCAGTGGCTGGCGAAGGTCCGGAGCGGGGTCGAGCTCGTCGTCGTGGAGAGCCCCGATCGCATCAGCGTGCCGGTCGAGGCGATCGCCCGAGCCGTCGACGATCGAACCGCCCTGGTCGTCACGTCCCACGTCTACTTCACGACTGGCGCGATTCAGGACATTAGACGGGTCGCCCAGATGGCGCACGCGCACGGCGCGCTCTGCCTGATCGATGCCTACCAGTCGGTGGGTCAGATTCCCGTCGACGTGCACGATGCCGGCGTCGATGCCCTCGTCGCCGGCGGCCTCAAGTGGCTGCTCGGCGGGCCCGGCATCGTCTTTCTGTACGTGCGCGCGGATGTGGCGCGCGGGCTCCAGCCAGGCATCTCCGGATGGTTTGGCCAGCGGGAGCAGTTTGCGTTCGATCCTCGAGCCCTGACGTTGCACGACGATGCGCGCCGCTTCGAGTTGGGCACCCCGGCCCTGGCGGCCGTCTACGCGCAGCTCGGCGGGCTCGAGTACATCGAGGAGATCGGAGTGCCGGCCATTCGGGCAACGACCGCGGCATTGACCGAGGACCTGATCGCCACCGTGCGCGCCGCAGGCTTCAAGCCGAAGGTGGCCGCGGAACCCGAGCGGCGCTCCGCCATCGTGATGATCCCTATGCCGGACCCGGCGGCGAGCGTGCGGCATCTGGCGGCTGGCGGCATTATCGCCGACAGCCGGCCCGGGCACGTCCGGTTCTCGCCTTTCTTCTATAACGTGCAGGATGACCATGTCCGAGCAACCGAGCGCCTCGCCTCGCAGCCCGCTCACTGAAGACGAACAGCTTCTCACCCCGCCGCAGGTCGTTCCGGTCGAGCGGCGCGCATCGTTCACGAGCACCGATCCGTGGCGCGTGTGGCGCATCATGGGCGAGTTCGTCGAAGGCTTCGACACGTTGTCCGATGTGCGGAACGCCGTCACGATCTTCGGTTCGGCACGCACGTTGGAGGGTGATCGCTTCTACGCGGCGGCCCGCGAGACCTCGCGCCTGCTCGCCAAGGAAGGCTTTGCGATCATCACCGGTGGTGGGCCTGGAATCATGGAAGCGGCGAACCGCGGTGGGAAAGAGGGAGGCGGCCTCTCGATCGGCTGCAACATCGAGCTGCCGTTCGAGCAGGGTACGAACAAGTGGGTCGAGCGCTCCATCAATTTTCGCTACTTCTTCGTCCGCAAGACGATGTTCGTGAAGTATTCCACGGCGTTCATCGCCTTCCCGGGGGGCTACGGCACGATGGACGAGCTGTTCGAGGCGCTGACCCTCGTGCAGACGGGCAAAGTAAAGCAATTCCCGGTGGTCCTGTTCGGGCGGGACTACTGGCGCGGGCTCGCCGATTGGCTCAAGGAGCGCGTCGCGGGAGAAGGAAAGATCTCGCCGGAAGACCTGAATCTCTTTCTGCTCACCGACGACCCGAAGGAAGCGCTTGGCTGGATCATTGACGCGCGCGAGCGCCGCACCCGGGCGTTCCGCGCCATGCAACCGATCAGCCAGTCCGCCCGATGACGCAAAACGAGTTCCTGCGCGGGCAGCGCATCAATCCCAAGCCGGTCACCGGCAAAGAAACGGTCGCCGATCTCGTCGACAACGCGTTCCTCGCCTACAACGCCGGCCGGCTGGCCGAAGGCTGCCGCCTGTTTGCCGAGCGCATGCTGGAAGACGATGTGACGGAAGTATTCCACGGCGTTCATCGCCTTCCCGGGGGGCTACGGCACGATGGACGAGCTGTTCGAGGCGCTGACCCTCGTGCAGACGGGCAAAGTAAAGCAATTCCCGGTGGTCCTGTTCGGGCGGGACTACTGGCGCGGGCTCGCCGATTGGCTCAAGGAGCGCGTCGCGGGAGAAGGAAAGATCTCGCCGGAAGACCTGAATCTCTTTCTGCTCACCGACGACCCGAAGGAAGCGCTTGGCTGGATCATTGACGCGCGCGAGCGCCGCACCCGGGCGTTCCGCGCCATGCAACCGATCAGCCAGTCCGCCCGATGACGCAAAACGAGTTCCTGCGCGGGCAGCGCATCAATCCCAAGCCGGTCACCGGCAAAGAAACGGTCGCCGATCTCGTCGACAACGCGTTCCTCGCCTACAACGCCGGCCGGCTGGCCGAAGGCTGCCGCCTGTTTGCCGAGCGCATGCTGGAAGACGATGTGACGGTGGGGATGAGTCTCACGGGAGCCATGACGCCGGCCGGGCTCGGCATGTCGACGATCATCCCGCTCATCGAAGCGGGGTTTGTGGACTGGATCGTGTCGACCGGGGCGAATCTCTATCATGACGCGCACTTCGGCCTTGGCATGGCGATGCATCGGGGCACGCCGTTTGCGGACGATGTGGTGCTGCGCGAGGAAGGCGTCGTCCGGATCTACGACATCTTCTTCGACTACGACGTGCTGCTCTCAACCGATCGCTTCGTGCGCGAGGTCTCCGCGCGCGACGAGTTCCAGCGGCCGATGAGCACCGCGGAGTACCACTACTTGCTTGGCGGCTACGTGCTGGAGCGCGAGCGCGCGCTCGGCTTGTCCCGCAAATCGGTGCTCGGCTCCGCCCACGCCAACGCGGTCCCGATTTACACCTCGTCCCCCGGCGACTCTTCGATCGGCATGAACGTCGCCGAGCAGGCGCTGTCGGGGAGCAAGCTGCGCTTCGATGTCAGCGCTGACGTCAACGAGACTTCCGCGATCGTGTTCTCCGCCAAGGTGCACGGCGGCAAGAGCGGCGTTCTGATCATCGGTGGCGGCAGTCCCAAGAACTTCGTGCTGCAGACCGAGCCGCAGATCCAGGAAGTGTTGGGTATCAGCGAGAAGGGTCACGACTACTACCTGCAGCTTACGGACGCGCGTCCCGACACGGGCGGACTGTCGGGTGCGACGCCGTCGGAAGCCGTGAGCTGGGGCAAGGTGGATCCCGACAAGTTGCCGGGGACCGTCGTGGCGTATCTCGACAACACCGTGGCCTTCCCCGTGCTGGCCGCCTACGCGCTGGCCCGCCGCAAGCCCCGCAAGCTGAAGCGCCTGTACGACCGGCGTGGAGACATGATGCGCGAGCTGACCGACTCGTATCTCGAGGCGAAGGCCGATCGCGACGCGCGCGCCGAGGCGGCAACTGGCGGCCGAGCGACCTGAGACGCACAAGGCACCAACTCCCACCAGGGCGTACGCTGCTTACGTCCTGGGTCTGCTGACGCTGGTCAATCTCTTCAATTATCTCGATCGCAACGTCGTGTATGCGGTGTTCGAGCCGGTGAAGCGCGACCTCCAATTGTCGGACGCCCAGCTCGGCTGGCTCGGCTCGGCGTACATCGTCGTGCTGTCACTCGCGGCGCTGCCACTCGGGGTGATCGGCGATCTCCGGTCGCGGCGCAGCGTCATCACGTTTGGCGTCACCATCTGGACGGCATCGACCGCTGCGGGCGGGTTCGTACGGCGTTTCTGGCAGCTGTTCACCTGCCGTGCCCTGGTCGGATTCGGGGAGGCCGGATACGCGCCTGCCGCGCAGGCCATTATCGCGCAGTACTACCGGGGCCGGCGCCGCGCGTTCGCGATCGGCGTGTACTCCGTCGGCATGGCGCTCGGCGGCGTGCTGGGAATCTGGTTCGGCGGTGTCATAGCCGAGCGGTACGGATGGCGCTGGGCATTCATCTGGATGGGATTCCCGGGGCTGATTCTCGCGGTGCTCGCCTCGCGTCTGCGTGAGCTCGATCGCCGCCCGCCGCCGCCGATCCTCGAGACGCTGCAGCGGTGGTGGCAGCACGGCATGCGCGGCGTGATGTACTATGTCAGGCCGCTGGCGACCTGTGCAGGAATCGGCGCATTGCTCGCGGGATTCCTCTCCTTGTTCGAGGGGATTCCCTCACAGTTCGGCACGGCGGTGTTCGGGGTCGGCATGAGTGCGGGCATCGCTTGGACCGTCTGGCGGCTCGTTCCGCTCGCCGTCCGGCGCACGACCGCGGCAGGCGCCGTCGCGGTGGGCGCGTTCGACGACTTTCAGGGCGCCGCGGTCCTGGTGCTCCGCACCCCGACATTGATCTGGGTGTTTCTCGGCGGCGCGATGGTGACGTTCGCCGTCAATGGGCTCATCGCGTGGGCCGCGGCGTTCATGCAGCGAGTACACGGGCTTTCGGTGGCGCGGGTCGGCGCGGAGTTCGGCGTGTGGGCGCTGGCGGGCGGCGTGCTGGGTGCGCTCGTCGGGGGCCGCTTGGCCGACCGGTTGCAGCAGCGCTGGCGCGGCGGCCGCGTGCTCGCCTCGGGTGCCGGCTTCGTGCTCGGCGCGCCCGTGTGTGCCGCACTGCTCCTGGTTCACGATCTCTGTTGGTTCGCGCCGCTGATCCTCGCGACGTATTTCCTCTATACGTGGTACAACGGACCGCTCGCGGCGGTCATTCTCGACGTCGTGCCGCCCGCCGTCCAGGCGTCGGTGCTCGGCGCTTTCGTGCTGTTCTCGCATCTCGCCGGTGACGCGCTGGCGCCGCCGCTGATCGGCTACCTGTCCGACCGCACCGGCGATCTGCGCACGGCGATGCTGCTGCTGCCGGCCGTCGGCCTGCTGGGAGGACTGGTGATACTCATTGCGTTGCAGACGGTGGCGCGCGACATGCGGCGTGTGACCGCGCTCGACATCCATGTGTCCGGCCAAAGCTGAGGTGGTGTGAAGATCGCCGTCATTTTCGATTCGTTGCACCCCGAGTGGGAGGATGCCGACTTCAAGCGCGAAGTCGAAGCCAAGGCGGAAGAGGCCGAATACGACGTCGCGCGCGCCCTGTTGGCGGGTGGCCACGATGTGCTCATGATCGGTATCGGCGACGATGTCGCGCCACTGCTCACGAAGCTCGCCGCGTTCCAGCCGAAACTGTTGTTCAATGGTTGCGAGGGCTTTCGTAAGAACGCCCGGCACGAGTACGCCATCGCCGCATTGCTCGACATGTACGGCTACCGCTACACGGGATCGTCCCCCACCGCGCTGCTCGTCGCGCGCAACAAGTCGCTCACCAAGAAAATCCTCGCCTACCACGGAATCCGCGTGCCCGCATTCGCCGAGTTCCACCACGGCGACAAGCTCATGCGGCCATCGGAGCTGCGCTTTCCTTTGATCGTCAAGCCGTTGCTCGAGGACGCGTCGATCGGGATCGCGCAGGCGTCCGTCGTAGAAGACGACGCGAGTCTCAGCCAGCGTGTCGAGTTCATTCACGAGAAGTACCATCAAGCGGCGATCGTCGAGGAGTTGGTCGAGGGGCGCGAGGTGTACGTGGGCCTGATCGGCAATGACGATCTGGAGGTGCTGCCGCTGACCGAGATGACGTTCGGCGAGCCCGAGATCGGCGAGCACCGGATCGCCACCTACAAAGCCAAGTGGGATGAGGAATATCGGAAGAAGAAGAAGATCAAGAACGTTTTCGCCAAAGGCGTCTCGGAGGAGCTGACGCGCCGGATCGGCGAGATCTGCAGCACCGCATTCCACGCGCTGTGGCTGCAGGACTACGGTCGTGTGGACGTGAGGCTGGCGCATGATAACGAGGTGTACGTGCTCGAAGTGAATCCCAACCCGTTCATCGCCGCCGAGCACGAACTGGCTGAGGCGGCCGAGAAATCGGGCCTCAAGTACAACGCGTTCATCCAGCGCATCGTGGACGAGGCGATGGCGCGGTGAGCCGCCGCGAAGTCCCCACGCCCGAGCTGCGCTGCCCCCGGTGCCACACCGAGGTGGAGCGGTTCTGGGGCTACTGCCCGAGCTGCAGCCGGCGGCTCGAATGGCGCGACACGCAGCGCGAAACCAACGCCGAGTGCGCGTATTGCGGGTGGATGGTGCCGGACGCGTCGTCGTTCTGCCCGTGGTGCGGGCGGAACATCAAAGACGAAGACTCGAGCGACGAGCCGCTCAAAGCCCCGAAAGGATTCAAGTTTCACGCGCGTTGCGACTGGGGTTGCGGCGGCGGCGTGATGTATCCCATGCGGTTCTGTCCCTGGTGCGGCCGCGCGCAAACATGGCGCTATGATGATTTCCAGAACGTCTGCCCTCACTGCGACCGCGGGGTGGACGACTGGATGGCGACGTGCCCCTGGTGCGGCGAGGACGCGACCGGGGGGGATCTCATCCCGCGGGCGCTGCGGCGCGCGCGCCGCCTGCTGGTCGTCTCCCGCATCCGCGACTGGCATTATCGAGTGGCGCTGCGCCCCGGGGTCTCCGGCGTGGCGCCGCGCGCGCCGAAGGTGATCGAGCTCGACCGCCGCTACGTCACGGGCAAGCGCCGCCGCGACGAGATCTCGTGGAACATGCTGACCGGCCTGCTGCTCCACGAGCTGGGGCAGACGCGGCGCGGCCGGTTCCGCCGCGCGTTCGGCGAAGTGCGCAAAGCCTATCGCGTCGCGGACGAGCACTGGGTGGATTTCGAGCGGCGGCGGATCGCGACGACGCTGACCGACTACGTCAGCGCGTACGCGGCGACGCACCCGCAGGAAGATTTTGCGGAGACGTTCCGCTTCTATGTCGCACGCCGCGGCCGGCTCCGCGAGCTATTCGCGGAGTTCGGCCGGAAGCGGAAGGGTGTGAGGTTGTACGAGAAATTCCTGGTCTTGCACGATTTCGTCAGAAGTCTGCGCGGTTGGAAATAACCTCGAGCTGCCTCGCCGTCAGTAGAGTGTGACGTTGAGGCCAAACAGCAGCTGGAGCGACGAGTTGCCATGAAATAGGCCACGCCCCTC
>QHTW01000294.1 GCA_003220955.1 Gemmatimonadota bacterium
TTCGGGCGACACGGGTGCGTGTGAAATCACTGGAGGAAGTCGTGCTGGAAACCCAACCCAGTCTGACCTCATTGGACTTTCCTTAGTACGTTTCGCCGCTAATGACGGCGCCCGCTCCCGCCCCGGTTTCGCTGTTCAACACGTTGACCCGCCGCGTCGAGCCGCTGGTGCCGCTCGCGCCTCCTCGCGTCACGCTGTACACCTGCGGCCCCACCGTCTGGAACTACGCGCACATCGGCAACTTCCGGACGTTCCTATTCGAGGATTTGCTGCGGCGCTGGCTCGAACACACCGGCTACGACGTGTTCCACATCATGAACCTCACCGACGTGGACGACCGCACGATTAAGACGGCGCGGCAGGCAGGGAAGCGGCTCGTCGAGCATACCGCGCCGTTTACAAAGGCATTTTTCGAGGACCGCGATTATCTGCGCATCAAGCCGGCACATGTGTACACGCCGGCGACTGCGTACATGCCGCAAATGATCGCGCTGGTCTCGAAACTGCTCGAGCGCGGAGTCGCCTATAAAGGAGACGACGGCTCGGTCTATTTCGCGATCGCGAAGTTTCCGACGTATGGACGGCTGTCGCAGCTGGACAAGCGCGAGATCAAGGTGGGTGCGCGCGTCGCGAGCGACGAATACGCCAAGGGTGACCCCAGCGATTTCGCATTGTGGAAGAAGGCGGACGCTGCAGACGAGGCCGTCGGCGCGGCGTGGGATGCGCCGTTTGGACGCGGCCGCCCCGGCTGGCACCTGGAGTGTTCGGCGATGTCGCTCGCGGAGATCGCGAAGTGCTGCCGCGTCCAGACGCTCGACATCCACGCGGGCGGCATCGATCTCATTTTCCCGCATCACGAAAACGAAATCGCGCAATCGGAAGGCGCGACGGGACAGACGTTCGCGCGGCATTGGGTGCACGGCGAGTTCCTCAACGTCCGGGGCACGAAGATGTCCAAGCGCCACGGAAATTTTCTCACCGCGCGTGATCTGCGGGAGCAGGGCGTCGACGCCGCTGCCGTTCGTTTGCTCTTCTTTCAAACTCACTACCGTCAACCCGTCGATTTCAGCGACGATGCACTCGCCGGCGCTGCTGAGGGCGTGAAGCGACTCGGTGAATTCCGTGAACGACTCGAGCGTGAGGCGCGAAACGACAGGCGAGACGAGCCGCTGAAAAACATCAGCTCGCTCGTCGAGACCGACGTGCACGTCGCCTTGAACGATGATCTGAACGCTCCGCGAGCAATCGCGGCGCTCTTCGATTTCGTGCGCGTCGCCAACCGCGAATTGGATCAACGTGGGGGCGGGGCGACATTTGCCCTCAAGGCGCTCGACAGGCTCATGGAGGTATTCGACGTTCTGCCCACTCAGCGCGCCGTCGACCCCGCGCTAGCGGGCTGGGTGGAAGAACGCGTCGCGGCCCGCAACCAGGCCCGTAAGTCCAAGGATTTCAAGGCCGCCGACGCCATTCGCGCCGAGCTCGTCGCCCGCGGCGTGGAGATCGAGGACACGCCAACCGGCACCAAGTGGCGACTCGGCTGACAGGGCCTAAGTCGTTCGAAGTCCTACCCTTGCCATAGTGACACACCCCGTCTAAGATACGAGTCTGTCGGATTCAGCCTTGACCAGCTGACGTAGCTCAATGGTAGAGCAGCTGATTTGTAATCAGCAGGTTAAGGGTTCGAGTCCCTTCGTCAGCTCACTGCCGAAGAGTAAGAGGAACCAACAAACCCCGCGCCAGCGACACGCGGGGTCTGTTGTCAGGGGAAGTCTCGAGGGCGAGGGCGCGGTGGGGTGCCCGAGCGGCCAAAGGGAGCAGACTGTAAATCTGCCGCGCTTAGCGCTACGAAGGTTCGAATCCTTCCCCCACCACTTTGTGGCGCGCGTTCCAAGCTGAGGGTCGCGGGTTCGAGCCCCGTCGCCCGCTCCTTGTCCTGAGGGCCGAAGGCCCGAAGGATCTGAGCAAAGGCTCGCGTAGCTCAGTCGGTAGAGCGCGTCCTTGGTAAGGACGAGGTCACCGGTTCAATCCCGGTCGCGAGCTCTGGGAGAATCAAAAGGCGGTGTCGGGTGTCAGGTGTTTGGTTTCAGAAATGACACTACAGGCACCTGACACCAGACACCTGTAACGGAAACGAACTAAAGGACATTCGCGAAAATGGCTAAGGCAAAGTTTGAACGTACCAAGCCCCACGTGAACGTCGGGACGATCGGGCACGTGGACCATGGCAAGACGACGCTGACGGCGGCGCTGACGAAGGTCTCGGCCGACAAGGGGCTGGGGACGTACGTGAGCTACGATCAGGTGGCGAAGGCGAGCGAGAGCCAGGGCCGGCGCGATGCGACGAAGATCTTGACGATCGCGACGAGCCACGTGGAGTACTCGACGCCCGCGCGCCATT
>QHTW01000231.1 GCA_003220955.1 Gemmatimonadota bacterium
GTACCTCAGTCCGCCTGGAGTGGCCGGCCAACCAGGCCCGGCGGCGCCGCTCTTCGTTCCGCCCACGGTCCCGCCCGCACCGCCCGAGCCGCCCGACACCGCCCGTCGCGTGCGGCCGCCGCGGCCACCGGAAGAAAAGGGGCCATACTCGATGTGCTATGCCGTGAGTACGAGCGCCGATCCGCTCGGCTCGTACTACCGCTACGAGTTTCTGCGACCGCTGTTCCCCGATTACCCGCGACCTGCGGTGTGGCCCGACGGCTACTACGTCCCGACGAGCACGGGCGACGAGGTGATCCAGAAGCACGCGTGCGTCGCGGATCGTCGCCACATGCTGTCGGGCGAACCCGCGACGGAACAGTGCGTCGTCATCGACGGGGTGAACTTTCTCAATAACGCCGATCTCGACGGGCAGGCGCTGCCACCAGAGGGTGCACCCAACATGATTCTCGCCGCCGGCGGCACCCAGCTGCGGGGCAATTTCGATGACGATGCCATCTACGCGTGGCAATTCTCCGTGAACTGGACCGACCCCTCACTGACCCGCGTGAGCGGGCCCCAGAAGATTGCCGTCGCGCCGTATCACTACTTGTGCGATGGCCAGCTGACGACGTGCGTGCGCCAGCCGGGCACCGACCAGCACCTCGACGCGCAGGGCGACAAGATCATGGCGCGCGTGGTGTATCGAAACATCAAGGGTCGCGAGTCCGTCGTCGCCGTGCATTCCGTGGCCACGAGGACCGGCGGGGGCGGCGTGCGGTGGTATGAGTTTACGGTTGCGAAGGACCGCAGCCTGCACTTGCGTCAGCAAGGCACGTATGCCCCCGACAGCCTCTATCGCTGGATGGCGAGTCCCGCGATCGATCGCGACGGCAACATCGGGATCGGGTATTCGTTCGGTGGCTCACCGCACTTTGCCGGACAGCGATTCGCCGCTCGTCTGGCCGGTGACCGTCTGGGTATGCTCACGTTGCACGAGACAGTCCTCGCGGAGGGGGAAGCTCCGCAAGCGAACACGATGCGCTGGGAGGATTACACCCAGACCGCGATCGATCCGAGTGACGATTGTACGATCTGGTACGTGGGCGACTATCTCAAGAAAGACGCCTTGACGTACTCGACACGCATCGGAGCGTTTCGACTGATTCCTTAAAACCTCGGAGCACTCCATGACGTCACCGCTGCTCGGCGAATTCCTCGGCACGATGGTTCTGATCCTCCTGGGCAATGGTGTCGTCGCCGGTGTTCTGCTCAAGGGCACGAAGGCCGAGGGGAGCGGCTGGATAGTGATCACGGCCGGCTGGGCATTCGCCGTGATGGCGGGCGTGTTCACGGCGATCGCGTGCGGCTCGAGCGACGCGCATTTGAATCCAGCGGTCACGTTGGGATTCGCGGCGCGCGCCGGCGACCTCTCGAAATTCGGGCCCTATTTCGTCGCGCAGCTCCTCGGAGCGATCGCCGGCGCCGCGCTCGTGTGGCTCCACTATCTGCCACACTGGAAAGGGACACCGGATGGCGCTCTCAAGCGCGCCTGTTTCTGCACCGCGCCCGCGATCCGTCAGTTCATCCCGAATTTGGTGAGTGAAGTGATTGGGACGTTCGTGCTCGTCTTTGTCGTCGGCGCGATCTTCTCGAAAGCCGTCGCGACGACCGGACCGGCCGCCGGGCTCGGTGCCTATCTCGTCGGGAGTCTCGTGTGGGGCATCGGGCTCTCGCTCGGAGGAACGACCGGGTATGCGATCAACCCGGCGCGCGACCTGGGACCACGCATCGCGCACGCGCTGCTGCCGGTCGCCGGCAAAGCGTCGTCGGATTGGAACTACGCCTCGATCCCGGTCGTCGGCCCCTTGCTGGGCGGCGTCCTCGCCGGGCTCGCCTTGCGCGTGCTCGGCGTACAGTGAAGAGCCTCCATACCGCGGCGCGAGTCGCGGCGGTCATCGGCGCCGTGGGGTCAGTGGCGTTGACGCTTTACGCCGGCCGCAGCAACAACTTGCCGTTTCTCATGGTGCTGATGGCTGGGTGGGTGTTCGCGCCGTTTTTTGGCTTCGCGCTCGCGAGCAAGGTTTCGGCGCGCTGGTCGCCGGCCGCGCGAACCGCTCTCGACGTCGGGATTGTGGTCATCGCCGTGGCGGCGCTCGGGATCTACGCGCGCGACGCGCTGCAGCCCCCGCCGCGGCGTGCGGTCGTCTACGTCCTCGTTCCCATCGTGTCGTGGCTGTTGCTGCTGGGGATTGCCGCCGCCGGGTTCGTGTCCCGCGGGCGAGACTCTCCTCCGCCAGCCCAGCGATGAGACTCATGATCTCGAACTGCTTGCTGCTCGCCGTCGCCGGTGGGCCGCCGCAGCAACAGTCGTGGATGTTTGGTCCGTTCGTAAAACCGGCGCAGCCGAACCCCGTCATTACCCCCGATGCAACTTCCCGCTTTCGCTCTCCCATCAGCGACAGCATCGTGGCGTGGGAGGAATACGCCACGTTCAATCCCGCCGCGGTTGTGCGCGATGGCAGGATCCTTCTCCTTTACCGCGCCGAGGACGCAAGCGGGCAGCAACAGATCGGCGGCCATACTTCACGCCTCGGCCTCGCGGAGAGCACGGACGGCCTGCACTTCACGCGCCGCGCCACTCCGGTGCTCTACCCAGACACGGACGCCCAACGACGGAATGAATGGCCCGGCGGCGTCGAGGACCCGCGGATCGTGGAGGCGGACGACAGCACGTACGTGCTCACGTATACACAATGGAATCGCGACGTGCCGCGCCTGGCGGTCGCGACATCGCGTGACCTGATCTCCTGGACCAAGCACGGCCCTGCCTTCGCCCGCGCGGCAGGCGGGAAGTACCTGCGCACGGAATCGAAGTCGGGCGCGATTCTGAGTCGTATCGCGGGCGATCGACTGATCGCGACCCGCGTGAACGGCAAGTACTGGATGTACTTCGGCGTTCCCGATCTCCGGATCGCGACATCCGAGAACTTGTTGGATTGGACGCCCGTAGAAGACTCGAGCGGGCAGGCGGTCAAAGTGCTATCGGCGCGTCCCGGCTACTTCGACTCCTGGCTGGTCGAGGCAGGACCGCCCGCGCTCCTCACGCCGGCGGGCATCCTCGTGGTCTACAATGCGGGAAGCCTCCCCTCGCGCACCTATTCCGCTGGCCAGGCGCTGTTCGATGCGCGCGATCCCACGAAACTGATTGCGCGGTCGGACAGCGCGTTCATCAAGCCGACCGAGCGCTACGAGCGGACGGGTCAGTACACCTCAGGCACGACCTTCGTCGAGGGACTGGTGCCTTTCAAGGGTCGCTGGTTCCTCTATTACGGCACGGCCGATTCACGCGTCGGCGTCGCCGTATGGAATCCGTAAAGACTACCGCACAACCAAGCCCGTCATCCTGACCACTTCAAAATCTGTCCCGTGCAGCCGCTTCATCGTGTCGATGTTGCCGTCGTTCCAGCGCGTGTCTGGGGCGCCACTCACGAAGAACGGGCCGCCATTGTCCGCGAGCATCATGCCGTACGTCTTCAGCGCCGTCAGGATCACCTGGACGTCGGCGGGAAAGCCCGAAATGTCGACGCCGGCCTTCAGCCGCACGCGCATCCCCATTGGAGGGAGAAATGAATCGGTTTGCGTGCTCGCGAAATGCCGCGCGGGCGGCACGTACGCGCGGCGGGTGACGGGGCAGGTGAAGCGCAGCGCGTGGGCGATCCGTCCCGCCGCGACTTCAGCGTAGCGCGCGAGACCGGGGAAGATGGGTAGCCCCGCGGCATCGGCGGACGTCCAGCCGTCCGGACGCAGCGCGTCTGAGCTGAGATCGAAAACCGCGCCGGAACCCGCCGTCCATGACGCCCCACCGCTGACGGAGTGCGCATCGAACAGCTCATACAGCATCCAGTTGTCCACGTCCACCACCAGCACATGGCGGTCGCCGCTCGCCGCTGCGCCACCCTCGATCGGCGCATCGGGGGGAATCGGATAGGGCCCCGGATCGCTCTCGTCCGCGTAGGCAAAGGATACCGGCACGCGCTGTTGCGAGCCGGAGACCGTGATGAACGGAATGCCCCACGGCGCGCCGCCGTAGACGGTGCCGAAGTCCGGATGCAAGCTCGCCGAACCGCCGCAGCGCGCGATCAGACTGTCGGACTTCGGATCGACCGAATCGGTCGAGATGTCCCGATTCCACGCATTGTCGGCAGGAAACACCGAACGCGCGGGCAGCGGTGGCGGCGGGGCCGGGGGTGGGCTGGGGCTGGTAGTGCCGTGACACGCCAGCCCCAGCGCCAGCGTGAGAGCGAACCAGCGTCTCATGCCCCCAAACTCCGCCAGACCATGCCGCGTGGATGTGGTACCGGTCACCAGGCGACTGCGGCCCTGTCCAACTTCCGCGACCACAGGTATTTTGGCGCCCTCTCCCATGTCCAAAGTCAAAGTCGGCATCGTCGGCTCCCGCTTTCAGGCCGATTGCATCGCGGGCGCGGTGAAAGCGGTCCCGGAGGAAGCCGAGCTCGTGGCGGTGGCGTCGCCGACCAAGGGCCACGCGGCCGAATTCGCCAAGCGCCACGGCATCCCCCAGGGGGGGGCGTACACCGACTACCGCGACCTGCTGCGCGATCCGCAGGTCGAGCTGATCTCGATCACCGCGCCCAACCGCCTGCACGCCCAGATCACGATCGACGCTGCGAAAGCGGGGAAGCACGTCGTCTGCGAAAAGCCGCTGTGCATCACACTCGAGGAGGCCGACGCAATGATCGACGCCTGCCACAAGGCAGGCGTCTTGTTGCTGTACGCCGAGGAGCTGTTCTTCGCGCCGAAATACGTGAAGGCGAAACAGATCGCGGACGAAGGAGCGTTCGGGCGAGTACACTTGGTGAAGCAAGGTGAAAAGCATTCCGGGCCGCACTCGCCGTGGTTCTGGGACGTCGGCGAGTCGGGTGGCGGTGCGGTGATGGACCTGGGCTGCCACGGCATCGCCTTTTGCTGGTGGTTTCTCGGCAAGCCCAAGGTCAAGAGCGTGTACTCGCAGATGGCGACGCTGGTCCATCGCGATCGCACACAAGGCGAGGATGAAGCCATCACGATCATCGAATTCGAGAATGGCGCCGTCGGCATGGTGGAGAGCAGCTGGAACCGGCCCGGCGGCATGGACGACAGCATCGAGGTCTTCGGCGACAAAGGCCAGACGTACGCCGACATGCTGATGGGCAACGCCCTTCCGACGTACTCAGAAGTGGGCTTCGGCTACGCGGTCGAGAAAGCAGCGACCACCAAAGGTTGGTCGTACCCCGTGTTCGAGGAGCACTGGAATTACGGCTTCCCGCAGGAGATGCGGCACTTCGCCCGCTGCGTCCGCGGGAAGGAGACGCCGATTGCCGACGGCGAGACGGGGCGAGTGGTGCAGGAAGTGCTGTATGCCGCATATGCGTCGGCCGGACAGGGCCGCAAGGTTACGCTGCCGTTCCGGCCGAAAGGAGTGAAGAAACCCATCGATCTCTGGAAGAATCCGTAAATGCGCGCCATCGCGCTGCTGCTATTCGCCGCCGGATGCGCGAGTCAGGCACCGAACACCGACTGGCGTGTCGCGGGCGCCGATCCCGGGAATACGCGCTTTTCTCCGCTCGATCAGATCAATACGAGCAACGTGGCGCAGCTGCGGGTCGCGTGGGTCTACCGCACCGGCGATCTCGCAGCGGATCAGCACGGGGAAATCCAGGCAACGCCGATCGTCGTCGACGGCGTCCTCTACACGACCACACCTGCGCTCGCCGTCGTCGCGCTCCACGCCGAGCGCGGCACGCTGATTTGGCGGTTCGATCCACGCACCACGCACGACGCACGACGTACGGACTTGTCCCACGTCAACCGCGGTGTGGTCTACTGGGCCGATGCCGGCGACCAGCGCATCTTTTTCACCGCCGGCCGCAGGCTCTACGGTCTCGATGCCCACACTGGCCGCCCCATTGCGACGTTTGGCGATTCAGGCTCCGTGGATCTCGCCGCTGGCCTGTCGCGCGCCATCGGCGATGCCTATCTCGTCGCGACGAGTCCCGGTGCGATCTCCAAGGATCTGCTCATCCAGGGCATGCGGGTGGGGGAGGAAGAAGGCTCCGCGCCGGGCGACCTCCGAGCGTATGACGTCCGCACCGGTGCGATCCGCTGGACGTTTCACACGATTCCGCACCCCGGCGAGTTCGGCTACGAGACGTGGCCCGCTGGCGCCTGGCAGGCGGCGGGCGGTGCCAACAGTTGGGCCGGCCTGTCCGTCGATACGGGACGAGGCATCGTCTACGTGCCGACAGGCTCGGCGACGCCAGACTTCTACGGCGGCGCGCGCATCGGGGCGAACCTGTTCGCGAACTCGCTCCTCGCGCTGGACGCCGCGACCGGGAAGCGGCTGTGGCATTTCCAGACCGTGCATCACGACCTGTGGGACCGTGACCTTCCCGCCGTACCGAATTTCGTGACGGTCACGCGCGCCGGTCTGCGCGTGGATGCCGTCGCACAGATCGCCAAGAGCGGGTTCGTTTTCCTGTTCGATCGACAGTCGGGCAAAACCCTGTTCGACGTCGCAGAGCATGCCGTTCCCGCCTCCGATCTGCGCGGGGAGCGCGCGTGGCCGACTCAGCCGTTCCCGCTGAAACCGGCTCCATTCGCGCGCCAAACAATCACGGCTGCGGGTGTCACCGAGCAGCAGCAACGCTTCCGGACGTTGCGCAGCACCTTTTTCGCGCCGCCCAGCCGGCGAGGGAGCATCGTGCTGCCCGGCTTCGACGGCGGCGGTGAGTGGGGCGGGGCGGCGGTGGATCCGGAAACGGCCACGCTGTACGTGAATGGGAGCGACGTGCCGTGGATCGCGGCGATGCGTGAGCCAGCGCATCTACCGCCGAATCCCGGCGCGCCACGACCCGGTCCGGCCGTATATGCCACCACCTGCGCAGCATGCCACGGTGCCGATCGCCGCGGTCGCGACCGAGCGCCGTCGCTCATCGGCGTCAGGGGGCGTCTGTCGCCGCGGGACGTGCGCCAGATCCTGGACTGGGGCCGTGGGTTCATGCCGTCCTTCGCCAGTCTGCCGTTGGTCGACAAGGCGGCACTGCTGCAATACCTGGGATATGCGGTCGCCGCGGCGGACACGGCGGGATGGAGATCGCCGCCCAGGGCGGCGTCTCCCTACGAATTCGTTGGCTACGAGCGCTGGCGCGACACCAGCGGGTATCCGGCCATCAGACCGCCGTGGGGCACGCTCAGCGCCATCGACTCGGCGAGTTCGCCGCGCTCACCGCGCGCGGCATGCCGATCACCGGCACGGAGCAGTATGGCGGGCCGATCGCGACGCGCGGCGGGCTGCTGTTCATCGCCGCGACGCAGGATGCGAAGTTTCGCGCGTTCGACAGGAGCACGGGCCGCTTGCTCTGGGAAGCGACGCTGCCGGCGCCCGGCTACGCGACGCCATGCACGTTCGCAGTCGGCGGCAAGCAGTTTGTCGTCGTAGCGGCGGCTGGCGGTAAATTGGGATCGAAGTCGAGTGATACCTATGTGGCGTACAGCCTGCCGTAGAGGGGCGCGATGGTCATTCAGCTAAAGAAAGGCCGCGACGGCCCAGCAACACTCGCCTGCGTCAGGGTCGATGGGACGCGCACCTGGGGCAAGGAGCATCTGTTCTTCCCCGTACACGACATTACCCATTGCGCCGTTGAAAGCGTGCTCGGCTTCGACCAAGCGTTCTTCGGGTTGATCGCGGCGGGGTGGGACATCGACGATTTCGAGAAACCGGGGGCGAGCCGGAGAATGCCATTCCAGGCACTGGTCGCCGAGCACGTTGTCGGCGTCTTCGATCGCGAGCGCGCGCTGCCCGCACCGCTGACCGTTGCGGAATTCAACGAGACGGTGCTCGCGAGCCTGCCGCCGCTTCAGCGCGAAGTATTCAAACCCCTTACCGACGCCCAGGTCTCGCAAGTGCGTGAGTTGCGGAGCACATTGGAGGCTCGTTGGCACGCGCTACCGGTGGGCGCGACTATGGAGGTAACATTCCCCGCACGATGATCCCGAAGGTGCGTAGCTACTTCACCTCGACGCCTCCCAAGGCACGCGCAGCCCTCAAACAGATCCGGGCCGCCATTCGCTCGGTCGCGCCGCGCGCTGAGGAGGCGTTCAGTTACCAGATTCCCGCCTTCAAACTCAATGGCCGCATGCTCGTGTGGTATGCCGCATTCAAGAACCACTGCAGCCTGTATCCGATGACCGGTGCGATCCGGCGGAAGCTCGCCGGGGACCTGAAGGGATTCGAGATGTCGAAGGGGACAGTCCGGCTACCGCTCGCGAAACCAATACCAGTGGGGCTCGTCAAGAAACTGGTCAAAGCGCGCATGGCTGAAACGGACCGGTGAACGACGATGTACGAAGACCGCCGGACCCCGCCTCTCCCCCCCAGACGCTTCGCGCGGCGTATGGCAAACCACGTCGGCGTGGCGGCGGGATTGATTGCCTTCTCGCTGCTGGTCGGGATGTGGGGCTACGAGCACTACGAACACCTTCTCTGGCGCGACGCGTTTTTGAACACCGCGATGCTGCTCGGAGGGATGGGGCCTGTAGATCCGCTACACAGTAACGGCGGTAAAGTATTTGCCGGGATCTTCGCCCTGTACGCGGGCATGGTCTTCCTGGTTGTGGCGGGACTCTTGCTCGTGCCGGTGATTCACCGCATCGCGCACCTGTTCCATTTCGAAGGCGGGCCGCGCTGACGTGGACTTCGATCTGGCGCTGGCGACCGAGGTTCTCGAACGCACGCCCGGTACGCTGCGCGCGCTGCTGCAGAATGTCAGCCAAGAGTGGGCGCGCGGCACGGAGGGTCCGGACACCTTCAGCCCGTTCGACAACATCGGTCATTTGATCGACGGCGAAGAAACCGACTGGATGCCGCGCGCGCGGATCATCCTCGCCCAGGGCAAGAACCGCCGCTTCGAGCCCTATGACCGCTTCCGCCACCGCGCCCGGAACGCCAAGCGCACGCTGGATTCTCTGCTCGAGGAGTTTGCCCGGCTGCGTGTCGCGAACCTCCGCACGCTCGAGTCCTGGGGGTTGTCCGACCAACAGCTCGATCTGGCGGGGGAACACCCCAGCCTCGGCTCGGTCACGCTGCGGCAGCTGTTGGCGGCGTGGGTCGTCCACGATCTCGGACACATCGCTCAGGTCGCCCGCGTGATGGCGAAGCAGTACCGGGCCGATGTGGGGCCGTGGATGCCATACCTGCCGGTACTGACAGATCACGAAAAACCGCGGTCGTAGGGGCAAAACCCTAGCTTCTGAAGTGCCAACCGTTTATGTTGAAGTGTTCATTTGTCTGGCAGTGCCCTCGGTAGAGGGGTCGAACATCAGGCGGCGCCTGCGGGCCTTGGCATCGGGTCGAGGTAACGTGCATCGGCGCGCCGTGGTAACTCGGCGACCCTCCCCACGCACCAGCCAGCCTTAACTACGGCGAAACACGCCTTTATCAAGAGCCCGACGCAGCAGACACGCGTCGTACAGTTCCTCGCTTCGAGGGACGTGCTACCCGCTTGTCCAGCCCCAGGGCAGGAACAGAATCCGTTATGACACCGCAGCAAGCTCACAATCATTTACCACGCCCCATACACAAAGAACCGCCCGCCCACGCGCCCAATGCGGCACTGATGATCGACTTCGACAACGTCACCATGGCGATTCGATCGGACCTCCAGACCGAACTGAAGCGCCTGCTCCAGTCGGAGATCATCCGCGGGAAGGTCGCCGTGCAACGCGCCTACGCCGACTGGCGCCGCTATCCCCAATACATCGTGCCGCTCTCCGAATCTTCCATCGATCTCATCTTTGCCCCGGCGCACGGTGCGAACAAGAAGAACGCCACAGACATCCGGTTGGCGATCGACGCGCTGGAGCTCGTCTTCACGCGGCCCGAGATCGGCACGTTCATTCTGCTCTCCGGCGATTCGGACTTCTCTTCGCTGGTGCTGAAGCTCAAGGAATACGGCAAGTACGTGATCGGGGTCGGCATCCGTGAGTCCTCGAGCGACCTCCTGATCCAGAATTGCGACGAGTACTACTCCTACAACGAGCTGGCCGGCTTCACGAAGACGAGCGATGTCGAGTATGTGAAGCGCGATCCGTGGGAGCTGGTCGTGGAAGCCGTCAAGCAGATGACGGCGCACAATGACGTCATGCGCTCCGATCGGCTGAAGCAGGTGATGCAGGAGATCGACCCGAACTTCGACGAGAAGGACGCTGGATTCTCGCGCTTCAGCAAATTCGTGATCGAAGCCGCACGCCGCGGGTTGATCACCCTGACGCGCCTGGACAATGGCCAGTACGAGATCGCACTCGGTCCACAGGTCCAAGGCGCGGCGGCGCAGCCCGCCCTCGCCGCGATGAGCGAAGCCAACGAGAAACCCCGCAGCCGGCGAGGCGGCCGGGGACGAGGACGCGGCGGCCGAGAGCGTGAAGAACTGCCAGGGGCGTCCGCTGAGCCAGCCCAGCCGGATGAGCCCGGGCAGTCCGGGGAGCCGGAAGCACCGGCTGAGCCAGCGGCGAAGTCCGGGTTTTTCGGGGACGCGTTCGGGTTGATCAAGCAGGCCGTCGGCCGTATCGGCATAGAGGACGAGCCGGCCCCCCAGGAAGAAGAGAAGCAGGCCAGCGACGAGACGGACGTTCCGCGTCCGGTTTTGTCGGCTCCGACACCGGACATGGAAGACGAAGACGACATTCCGATGCCCATTTCGTCGGCGCCGCCACCGCCCTACAGCACACCGTCGTCGACGCCAGGCGGTATTCCGATGCGCAGCGCGCGTTTCCGCCGCGGCTCACGCGGCGGCGCCCGTCGTCCCGGCGCCGCGGGAGGCGTCCCCGAGATCCCAAAGATCGGCGTCGTGGAAGTCGACCCCAACTTTCGGCCGCGTGGTGACGTGGTGCCCCCGACCAAGCCCGCGATCGGACAACCGAGCCCTGGAGGTCCCGCGTCTGGCGCCGGCCAGGAGCGCGGCGAGCGCGGAAGCCGTGGAGGTGGTCGCGGCGGTCGCGGAGGAAGGGATCGAGGCCCCCGCGGTGAGAACGGCGAGCGCGGCGAGCGTGGCGAGCGTGGTGGTCGTGGCCGTCGTGGTGGACGTGGAGGGCGGGGTCGGGGACCGCGTCGTTTTGAGTCCGACCAGGCCGACGCCACCAACCACGATGCGCGGCCGGCGGCAACGCACGCGAGGGAGCGAGCGGAAACATCGGCACCGCCGCCAGCCCCTCCCCCTCCCCCTCCCGCGCTGCCCAAATTGGCGGAGAACGAGCCGGGAGAATCCTTCTGGTCGAAGGTGAAGCGCGGCCTGACCGGTGGTGGCGGCAGCTCCGGAGGCGCAGCCTAACGGTGCGAGGCAGCGCCGTGCAGGCGAGGTTCTACGCGCGACCGACAGAAGCGGTCGCGCGTGGGCTATTGGGACAGATCCTCGTCAGCGATGTCGGCGGCCGGCGCCAACAAACCGCCGGCCGGATCGTAGAAGTGGAAGCGTACGTTGGTCCGCACGACCCCGCGTGTCATGCGTATGGCCATCGACGCACCGCTCGAACCGAGCCGCTTTATGGACCGCCCGGGACCGCCTACGTCTACTTCACGTACGGCATGCATTGGTGTCTCAACGCGGTGACCGAACCGCGCGAGTATCCGGCCGCCGTCCTGATTCGTGCGCTGGAGCCGATCGCGGGGTTGGAGACGATGCGGGTGCGGCGCGGCAAGGACCCGCTGTGCTCCGGTCCTGCTCGCCTCTGCGAGGCGCTCGGCGTTACCGGCGCCCTGAACGGCGTCTCGCTCCAGCGCGGCGTGCTCCGGATCGTCGAAGGATCCAGCCCGAGGCGGGGCGAGATCATGACCGGCCCGCGCATCGGGATCAGGCAAGCCGCGGATTGGCCGCTGCGGTTCTATCTCAAGGACTCGCCGTGGGTGTCGCGCTAGTTAGTGCCGCTCGCCAATCCCTTCCTTCGAAGTCCCCAGGCTGACGCGAACACCGCCCTGCAGGCTGTGGGTGTTGCTCTGGAGCAGGAAGTTGCTCGCGCTCGACGTCAGCAGCCAATGCGCGAACACGTTCAACTTGCTCGAATAGTTGATCTGGAGTCCGCCCATCACCCAGAAGAACGCCTTACTGGAGGCATCGTTGACGCGGTCGTCGGCCTGGGAAGCCTGACTCAAATCGCATCCCGTGCAGTCGACCACCGGGTTCAAGATCTGCATGATCGCGAACCCGACGCCGCCGAACGGTTCGATCACCTTCTGGGTCGGGTACGCGAGCACACCGAACATGAGCCGGCGTACGCGATTGAACGCGACGTCGCGACACGGCGCCGCCCCGACCGAGCAGCCGGACGAATTCGGATCGAAGATCACCGCGTTCGCATCGGAGAGGAAGAGCGCCTGCTCGTAGGCGACATACAGGGCCGTGCGGCGCGACGTGATCAGCCAGTGGCCACCGACAATCGGGTCGTACACATAGGGCTGCGTATTCGTCTTGGAGAGGAAGAAGCCACCCTGCGCGCCCCAGTACCACTGGAAATTCGTGTTGAAGCCGCGGCCCTGCTGCGGTGGAATGAAGAAGTAGGACGCGCCGATTGACCCCTGGACTTGGCCCGTGAAGGCGTTGGTG
>QHTW01000232.1:0-526 GCA_003220955.1 Gemmatimonadota bacterium
CCGCGTTGCTCCCCGTTTTCGGCCCCGCCATCGTCCCCGGTCCGCTTCCGAAGCACACGCGCTACACGTTCACCACCGATTCCATTCTGCTCTCCGGCGCGCGTACGCTCAGCGATTTGCTCATCCATATCCCTGGCGTCTACATCGCGCGGGGCGGGTGGTACGGTCAGGCGGAGATCGCCCTCTACGGCGGCCGCGGTCCGGCAGCGCTGGAAGTGTACTGGGACGGCGTACCGATGGTGCCGCTCGGACGCGACTCGATTTACCTCGATCCCGCCCGCATCCCGCTGGGCCCCGCGGAACGTGTGGATGTCATCGTCCTGCCGGCTACGCTGCGGGTGTATCTGGTCACGGCGCAAAACCGCTCGACGGCGCCGCGCACGCAGATCGGCGTCGTCACGGGCCAGCAGGATATCGCCGACTACCGCGCCGGGTATGCCACGCGAACGCGCTCGGGACTCGGCGTCTCGTTTCTCGCCGACTGGGCCAGTATCGGCACTGGTCCCGTCACCAACACCACGACGTC